>JAJXUQ010000034.1 GCA_021782685.1 bacterium | reverse complement strand
GTCTCGAGCGCCGCGATACCCGGGAGGGTACCCTCCGCGAGAAAATCAAGCATCGCGCCGCCGCCGGTCGAAACGAAGGAGAAACGCGGCAGGAGGCCGAGGTTCTCGATCGAGGCGATGGTGTCTCCGCCGCCGACTACCGAATGCGCTCCCGAATCCGCGATAGCGCGCGCGAGCGCATCGGTCGTATCGACAAATCCTTTTTCGTAATTCCCCAACGGCCCGTTCCAGAGGATGGTTTTCGCGGTACGCGCGAGTTCGGCGAGAAGCGCGCGTGTCGAGGGTCCGTGGTCAAGGATGGCGTCGTCGGACGCGACATGCCCTGCAGGCACGACACGCGCTCCCGCGGGTCCTGCCGCCTCTGCGCCGGCGTCCGCCTCGGTGACGAGCGAGTCGACCGGCAACACAAGTTTCGGATTGGAAAGAAGTTCTCGTATCCGCGCGGGGTCGGTATCGGAGACGAGCGACTCCCCCACCTCCTGCCCTGCCGCTTTAAGGAAGTCGTTCGCGAGCGCGCCGCCTACGAAGACATGGTCGTACGTCGCGATAAGCGCGGAGAGCACGGCTTCTTTGGTGGCGAACTTCGCGCCGCCGATGACGGCGAGCGCCGGGTGTTCCGGTTTGAGTGCCGCCGAAAGCGCGGCGATCTCTTCCTCAAGGAGGAATCCGGCATAGGAGGGCAGGAGTCTCGGAACGCCGACTATCGAGGCATGAGAACGATGACAGGTATCGAAGGAATCTTCGACGAAAATGTCCGCGAGTTCCGCGAGCTCCCGCGCGAACGCCGGATCATTCGTCCGTTCGCCCGCGTGGCGCCGCAGATTCTCGAGAACGAGGATTCCGCCGGGGGCAAGGTCGCGAACAGCCGCGCGCGCCGCGGCACCGACAGTCTCCGGAAAAAACGAGACGCCGGGGATAAGCGTCCCGAGCGCCTGCGCGGCGGGCGCGAGCGTCTCGGTCCCTTTTTCCCCGCTATGGCTTATGAGCACGACCCGCGCGCCGCGCTCGGCAAGGAAGCGGATGGTCGGCACCGCGCGGTGCAAACGATATTCATTCACGACCCGCCCGTTTTCTACGGGGACGTTGAGCGCCGCGCGCACCAGGATCGGTATGTTTTCGAATACGGTGATATCGCGAACAGAGCGCATGGTCAGACAAGACGTTTGACGAGCAGCGCGAATGTCCGAGGGTCGACCGACGCGTGCCCGACGAGGAAGCCGTCGATACCTGAATCCGCGGCGAGGTTACGGGCATTTTCCGGCTCGACCGAGCCGCCGTAGAGCACGAGAGCGCGCGAGGAGCTTTTCCCGGGCAGGAGTTCCGCAAGCACCTTCCGGATATACAGCACCATCTCCGCGAGATTATCCGACGGAATCGCATCGGCGGCCGTTTTCCCGATCGCCCACAGCGGCTCATACGCAACGATGACCCGTGCACGTTCTTTCGTCGCGAGCGGTTTCAGCGCGGACGTAAGCTCTTCCCGTATGAAAGAGAGGTACCGGCCTTCCCCGTCGCGCGCTCGCTCGCCGATGCACAGAACGGGCGTGAGCCCGTGCGCGAGCGCATGCGCGAGCTTCTCGGCCACCAGCGCGTCCGTGTCGCCCTTCGCGCGCCGTTCGGAATGCCCGACGAGCGCGTAAGTTACGCCAAGGGATGCATATGCCTGCGCGGTCGCTTCGCCGGTCTCTGCGCCGCCGGTCGTGGCGGAAATATCCTGCGCCGCGAAAGCGACCGAAGACCTGTTCCCCGGCGCAAGCGCGCCGACGAGGGGTACCGGCGGCGCAAGCACGATGGCGCTCCGCGTCGCGCGCGCGAGCGCCTTGCTCGCCGCGGCGAGTTTCTTCGCTTTCCCGATATCTTCGACGTACGCTTTCCAATTGGCGATAACAAGCATAGCTGCAGTATAGCAGTACGCGGGAAGCGGCGACACGCTACTTCTGCTGCCACTCGACGGAGATAAGACCGTAATTCGCTGGGATTGCCGCCACGTTTTAATATGAAGTGGCGTAGGTATGCGGAATCACCGCCCACGACCCGCCCGGGCCGTTCGAGAAGCTCTGGCTCTGTAGGCCGCTTATGTACGTGACGGTCGCGTTGTTCCCGAGCGAAAGTCTATAGGCAGTGATTTCATTTGCGCCGCCGTTATTGCTCACGGAAACCGTTCCATTCGACGCGTAGAGGATCACACTGCTCGAATTGTTATTCACGGCGATTGCGGTCGGACCGGAATTGGTGCTGAGAATCATCGGGTAACTTCCGGCGCTACCGTTGCCAGAGACAGACATGTTATTTGCGAGTGTAACGGTGCCCTCTGTCGCCTCGCTGCCCGGATCGTCCGCGATGATGATCGCGCCTTCGTTACCCGTCGTCGGAGAAACCGTGAGCGCGGAATTATTATCAAACGTCACGTTGCCTTTCACCCATACGACGCCGCTCAACGTGAGTGTGCTACCGATACCCACCGTGAGGTTGCCGTCTATCTCCTGCGGCCCGAGTGTCTGCGAACCGCTTACGGTGTACGGCCCCGTGGTGACTCCTCCGTCCGCGGCCGTTACCTCCCAGGAGCTTATCTGCGTGTTTGAGATAGGCATCGCCGCCGCCTGCGGATCGGCACTACCCGGGTAGGAGGTTCCGCCCACCGTACAACCGGAAATGCTCGCGTAGTATGCGTCGCCACCGACGGTGCAATTCAGGAGCGAATGCGCCCACGCGGTTCCGTTCACAGTGATGCCGGAAAGCGATGTTTCGGGCGACGCACCGGCGACCGTCGCGTCGCCGGTGATAGTGCCGCTGCCGGAGATGTTGCCGTCGGAAAAAAGGTTGCCGATTATTTCTGAACCGTTGTTCATACTGACACCGCCCGCGCCGACCTGCACGCCATAATGGAATGAAACAAGCGAGGAGTTGATGTCGACAAGCACCGACACCGTTTTTGTTGCCTCGGGGTTCGTCACATTCGGGACGAACCCCGTGGCCGTTATATTCTTGGTGTTGGTATTGACATTTGAAACGATGACGGTGAAAGCGCCCGCGCCGGACACCGTATGCGTTTCGCCGGTATATCCTCCGTTTTCGTTCAACTGCGAAATCGCCTCGTCCACGCCGCCCTCGGCGAGCGCGAGCGCCTGCGCGCTCGCGACGCCGTAGCGCGCGCTTCGCGCCGAGGCCGTTATGAAACTCAGATACGCGACGGACACTGCGGAGAAAATGCCGAGGAAGACGAGCGCGAGAAGCAGGATATATCCGCTGCGAGGTTCGGGAGTGTGAAGGTGGGGGCGCATAAGCATAATTAGAAATTACGTAAGCGGATCTGCTCGTTCAGGTGGTCGGTCAGCATGCTTTGTTTCACCTGCGCTAGCGTTTGTACGTCGGCGGTGACCGTGTTGACCGCCGTAAGGTCGGTATTGTTGTACGAGAACGCGAGCGAACTCACAGTCGAGCTTAGTTGTTTTGTTCCGGAAACACGGTTGCTCGCCGCGTTCGCCTCGAGGATACGATACGCGTCCGTCCCGACGACGTAGAATGCCGCGTAATCGTAGGTGTTGGCGATTACGTTTCCGGAACTGTCGACGGAAGGGATCTCGAGGACAAGTACGTTCGAGGAAGACGTATAAGTGACGCCGGAAGGCTCGAATTCATGCATTTGAACAACCGCATCGGCCGGCGCCACGAGCGATTCGAGTTCGCGCATGAGATTGTTTGCGGAACCGGACGATGCTGCGGATGCCTCTTCGTACGCGGACGCCTCGTTGAAGTTATATATGAGGGCGCTGAGCGCAACCATCATGGCGGCGCTGAGCGCGATGACGATGACCGTCTCGAGGAGCGTAAAAGCGCGATGCGGTGAGGGAGAGAAAGTCATGGTAGTCCTCCGCTTCGCGTGACGAGAGTCGTGAGCGAGACGGTGTCCGAGGCGCCTCCGACCTCCTGCCACGTGACGCTCGTACTCACCTGCTTTGTCGTCTCATTGTAATCGTTGACGACGACGTTTGCCGTCGCCCCGGGAAGCATTGCAAGGAGGCTGTTTGAGAACGGACCGCTCGGCGGAAGCGCTGCGTAACCGCCCGCCCGCAAGCTTTCGAGCTCGTTGCGAACGATCGAAAGGGCGATGCCCTCGTCCTTCGCCGTCCGAACGAGGATGCTACTCTGGAGCACCGCTTGGAGCAACAACAGCATGACGCTTACGATGAATATCGAGACGATGACCTCTATGAAGGAGAATCCACGTGCGGCGCGCATGCTAGAAGGCGGACGAGAGCGAATAAATTGGCTGGATCACCGCGACGGCGAAGATGCCGACGACTGTGCCGATGAGGAGCATAAGGACCGGTTCGATGATGGTCGAGAGATCCTTTGTTTTCTCGGCAACGTCACCTTCGTAGTATTCTGCTATTTGTTTCAGCATGTCGGCGACCTTGCCGGTCTCCTCTCCGACCGAGAGCATATCGCCCATGAGGATTGGATAGAGTTTCGTGTGTTCGGCGAACGAGACTGAGAGCGCCTCTCCTTTCTTGACGCGTTCCTCTGCCTCGCTTACGACCGCTGCGAAAGCGTCCGCGTACACGACTTCTTTGGTGATGGCGAGCGCCTCGAGCACCGGCACGCCGGAGGAGAGGAGCGAGGAAAGGGTGCGGGATGCGCGGGCGGCGTACGTTTCTCGTACGAGCTCTCCGATGACGGGCAGATGGAGGGAGGCGGCAATCACGATGTCGCTTCCTCTCCGCGAGCGCACGAACGCGATGCCGCTCACGACGAGTGCGATGAGACCGATGAAGACGAGGGCGACATTGCCGACCATGAAATTCGATATCGCGATGATGGCGCGGGTGGCGAAGGGCAGCGGCACCTTGAGTTCGGTGAAGGTATTCGTCAAGGTCGGCACGACGAAGACGAGCATAAGGATGCCGACGATGATGACCGCAGTGATGACGATTGACGGATAAATCATCGCACCACGGATTTTCCGCTTCAATTCATCCGAGCGTTCCATCTGGATCCCGACGACCGTGAGCGCGTCGGTGAGCGATCCCGATTCCTCGCCCGCCCGCGCCATCGCGACGAGCAGTTTCGGAAACACTTTCGGGTATGCGCCAAGCGCTTCATGGAACGACGAACCCTTCTTGACCGAATCGGAAAGCCCCGTGGCAATTGCCTTTAGACGCTTGTTGCCTGATTGTCGCTCGATGACCGAGAGCGATCGCGAGAGCGAGAGGCCGGCACCGAGCATCGTCGCGAGATTGCGCGCCATCCGGATGATCTCGGTGCGCTTCACGCCGGTGCCGATGGAGACGTTGAGCCACGCGGGCATCTTGAATTTCGAAGTGACTTCCTGGAGTTCGACAACCATACCGCCCTCCTTCTGTATCTGGTCGTACACCGCAAAGCGTGAGGGCGCTTCGATGATGCGGGATTGATCCGGCATGCCCTCGTTCCGTATGGTGGCGCGGAATTTCATAGCTCGCGCTTATTCCGATATCGCGCGGAGCACCTCTTCGGAGCTCGTGATGCCGCGCGCGGCTTTGTAGAGGCCGTCCTCGAGCATGGTGAGCATTCCTTCCTTCTTCGCCTGCGCCTCGAGAGCGTCGCTTGTGCTCGCATGAAGCATGATGTCGCGAATAGCCGGCGAGACAGCGAGTATCTCATGAATACCGATACGGTTTTTATAGCCGTCTCCGCACTCAGGCGAAGATACGGGCCGATAGAAGGGGATGTCATCGAGACCGACGCTGTCTTTCACCAGCTTCTCGTCATGCAGCGCCTTGAGCGCCGCTTCGAATTCGGCATCGCTCGCTATCTTCGCGCGCGTCGCCTTGTCGAGGGTATACGCCTCCTTGCTCTCGCAGAGCTTCCTCACGAGCCGCTGTCCGATGATGACACGGATGGTGGAAGCGAGAAGAAAGGGCTCCACCCCCATATCGATGAGACGCGGGATGGCCCCCGCGGCGCTGTTCGTGTGAATGGTCGAAAGCACCAAGTGCCCCGTGAGCGCGGCGTTGATAGCGAGCGAAGCCGTTTCCCCGTCGCGGATCTCGCCGATCATGATGATGTTCGGGTCCTGGCGCACGAGCGCGCGAAGCCCGTTGGCGAATGTGAATCCTATCTGCGGGTTCACCTGCGTCTGGTTGATGCGCTTCATCTGGTACTCGATCGGGTCTTCGATGGTTGAGATGTTCACGTCCGGTTTGTTGAGGATGTCGAGCATGGTGTAGAGCGTGGTCGTCTTTCCGGAGCCCGTCGGTCCCGAGATGAGGATGATGCCGGTCGTCTGTTTGAGCGCGTGATGTATGCGTTCGAGGTTTTCTCCGTGGAGACCGAGCGCG
>JAJXUQ010000033.1 GCA_021782685.1 bacterium | reverse complement strand
AAAGTAGTAGCGATGCTTGGAATCGCCGGATTCCTTGCGACTGCGGGTGTTGCATTTGCGCAGACATCCACGACGACTGAGAGCGGAACGACATCGCCGACAACGGTGTCCACTGCGCCAAGGACGCAGCCAATGGTGCTTGAGGTCAGCCCGAGCGGTAGAGTTCTTCTGCGCGGTACGGTCGATTCCGTATCGGCGGGATCGCTCACGATAAAGAGCTGGGGCGGGAGCTGGACGGTGAACGTCTCCTCCGCCTCGAAGGTGCTGCCGAACGGTACGACGCTCTCGAGTTTCCAACAGGGTGATTTCGTCGGAGTTGAAGGGACGGTAAATCAGGACGCAAGCCTGACTATCGATGCAACGCTCGTGCGGGACTGGACGGAACGGAAAGCGGTGCATCAGGAAATCAGGCAAAACATACAGTCAGTGCATCAAGAGATGCGCTCGGGAACCCCGAGGATTGTCGAGGGTACGGTAAGCAATCTTGATACGTCGGCCGAGACGTTCACGCTGACCGCGGGGAACGGTACGGGCTATTCAGTTTCTTTGACGTCAAGCGCGAAGATGCTTCAGAGGAATTGGACGACGCTCGACTTCAGTACCGTGCAAAACGGTGATACGGTCCGTGTCTGGGGGCCGGTAGCGAGCACGACAATTTCGGCCTCGATATTCCGCGACATATCGATCCCGCGACGATAAGCGGATAGAAGGCTTCGTAACAACAAAAGCGCCCCCTGAAGGGCGCTTTTGTTGTACACTTATCGCATATGCCGCGACATCTTTATCTCTCCCTCCTCTTTTTTCTGATGATCGGAGCGGCCGGGCTGGCGGCCCTATTTTTCTATAGGACACCGCCCTTCCCGACAGAGCACTTTCCGAAAGGTGAGTTCGGCGGTGTGTCCTTGAGGATAGAGTTCGCGACGACAAGCGCGGCGCGTGAGAAGGGTCTCGGAGGACGGCAGGTCGTCCCGAGCGATTACGGCATGCTTTTCGTATTTCCAAAAGATGATTATTACGGATTTTGGATGAAAGATACGCTCGTCCCGCTCGATATGTTCTGGCTCGATGATAAAGGACAGGTCGTATATACCGCACAGGATGTTGCAACCTCAAGCTATCCGAATGTCTTTTATCCTCCGGTTCCGGCTCGTTATGTCCTTGAGACTGCCGCAGGGTTTGCGGCGGCGCACGGCATCGCTACCGGTACGCCGCTCATGTTGCAAAGTTGGCCAAGCGTTTCGGAATGACCCCTATCCACAGAGCATTTTCCGAGGATGGGAGTAAAATAATTTCTACGATGCGTCCTGAAGCCGCCCATATTTCGGAAAGCGGAACGCACGCCATTATCATCCGCTAACCTCTCTTTTCATGCCTAGACCTGCCAAAGATTCCGTTCGTACGAAGGCGCGCGTGCCGGATGTCGTCAAGGAAACCGAGCAGCAGCCGGTCTCGAAGGAGACGCTCCGTTATCGCGAGTCGGTCCCGCAGATCGAGAAGCGCGACGGACGGCTCGTACCGTT
This sequence comes from bacterium, assembly GCA_021782685.1. Lineage (GTDB taxonomy): Bacteria > Patescibacteriota > Minisyncoccia > Phycocordibacterales > Phycocordibacteraceae > C7867-001. The sequence goes on along the minus strand of JAJXUQ010000033.1, from coordinate 4,869 downwards.
CGATTTCGATAAGATCGTCTCGGCGATCTGGAAGGCGATGTCTTCGGCGGAAGAGGGCAGTCAGGACGATGCTGCGCTTGTCGCGCACCAGGTAGCAGGCGAGCTCGGGCGGTTCGCAAAAAAGTATAAGAGCTTTCTCCCGACGGTCGAAGGAATTCAGGATTCGGTCGAGAAATACCTCATCCTGAACGATTATGTAAAGGCAGCAAAGGCGTATATCCTCTATCGCGACAAGCGGGCGCAGTTGCGTTCTGCGCACGTCGATATCCCCGCGCATGTAAAGAAGCTTGCCGAGGAGAGCAGGAAGTATTTCGAAGGAAACGCTCTCGGCGAGTTCGTCTACCTGCGTACCTACGCGAAGTGGATCCCGGAAGAAGGACGGCGGGAGACATGGATAGAGACTGTCGATCGCTACATGCGGTTCATGCGCGAAAATCTCGGGAAAAAACTCACCGAAAAAGAGTATTCCGAGGTGCGAATGGGCATCCTGAAGCAGGAGGTCATGCCCTCGATGCGGCTCATGCAGTTCTCGGGCGAGGCGGCCCGTCGCTGCAACACTTGCGCGTATAACTGCACCTTTACCGCACCGACGAGGATCGAGGATTTCGCCGAGATCATGTATCTCTCGATGCAGGGGTGCGGCGTCGGTTTCGCGGTGGAGAGCCAGAATATCGAGCAGCTTCCGCAGATCATGAAGCAGAAAGGGCTGAAGAAACCGCCCGTGCACGTCATCGAGGATTCCAAGGAGGGATGGTGCGACGCGCTTACGCTCGGGCTCACTACCTGGTATGCCGGCAAGGATATCTCCTTCGATTATTCCCAGATCCGTCCGGCCGGCGCGCGCCTGAAAACCATGGGCGGGAAGGCGAGCGGCCCGGAGCCGCTGCGCTCTCTGCTCGCGTTCGCGCGGGAACGCGTCCTTTCGCGCCAAGGGCGGCGCCTGCGCGCGATCGATGCGCACGATATCATCTGCAAGATAGGCGAATGCGTTGTTGCCGGCGGCGTGCGCCGTACCGCGATGATCTCGCTCTCCGACCTCGACGACGTAGACATGCGCGATGCGAAAAAAGGCCAATTCTATATGACCGATCCGCACCGTGCGGTGGCGAATAATTCCGCGGTCTATGAGACGCAGCCGACCAATACGGAGCTCATGGACGAATGGGTCGCGCTTATGAAGAGCGGCTCGGGCGAGCGGGGCATCTTCAATCGCGGCGCGCTCGCGGAGACGATGCCAAAGCGACGTGCCGACTATTTCAAGTCGGTCGGCTTCCTCGGCGAGGATGGCGTCGTGCGGGGATCTATCGGCACCAATCCGTGCGCCGAGATCATCCTGCAATCAAAACAGTTCTGCAATCTCTCGGAAATCATCGCGCGGGCGGATGACACCGAAACCTCGCTTCTCCGGAAGGCGCGCCTTGCGTCCATCATCGGCACCTACCAGTCGACCTTGACGAAATTTGGCTACATCTCACAAGAGTGGACCGACCACAACAAGGCGGAGCGTCTTCTCGGAGTCTCGATTACCGGACAGTGGGACAGTCCTGCGGTGCGCCGCGCGGAGACGATGCGCAAGGTTCGCGATATGGCCGTGAAGACGAACGTAACCTACGCGAAGCGTTTCGGGGTGGAACGGTCGATGGCGGTCACGGCCGTGAAGCCTTCCGGTACGGTCTCCCAGACTTTTGACTGCGCTTCAGGCATCCACCCGCGCCACGCGCCTTACTACGTTCGCCGCGTGCGCATCAGCGCGACCGACTCGCTCTTCAAGCTCATGCGCGACCAAGGCGTGCCCTACTATCCTGAAGTGGGGCAGTCGATGGGGGAGGCGAACACGTATGTTCTGGAGTTTCCGGTCAAAGCACCCGATCACTCGAAAGAAGCAAAGTTCAAAGATGATCTTTCGGCGATCGATCAGCTCGAGTACTGGAAGATGGTAAAGCTGAACTACACCGAGCACAATCCTTCGGCAACCATCTCCGTGGGCGAGGACGAGTGGATCGCGGTCGTCGATTGGATACAGAAGAACTGGAAAATCATCGGCGGGCTCTCGTTCCTTCCGCGCTCCAATCACATCTATCGTCTCGCGCCCTACGAAGCGATTACGAAAGAAGAATACGAGGAACGCATGTCCCGTTTCCCAAAGGTTGATTACTCGAAGCTTATCGCCTATGAACGCCAGGATGAGACGGAAATGAAAAAAGAACTCGCCTGCGCGGGCGGCACTTGCGAAATAGTGTAATCCGCTCCGGATTCGGTTTCTCTCCCTATCTTTCAAGCGAAAACCCGCGCAGGAGCGCGGGTTTTCGCATTCAGATAGACCGGGCCGATAAGCCGAATTCTGTCGTGGACGATCATTTTTCTGGGACGCCGATTGCTCGGAGCCTCAAGCGGCACTTCCGCCGATAGGCGGACACGGCCTTGCACGGCGGTAAGGATTTAGCCGTTTCATCTTCCGAGTCGCCTCGGAACTCATCTCCGGAGGCTTTCGTCTCCGGAGATGTCTTTCGCTTTTGCTACGGACGTCTCTGTTCGCACCTCGCGCCTCGCGGCGTGCGGGCGTTACCCGCTACCATTCTCTCCGTTTGCACGGAGCCGTGTTCGGACTTTCCTCCCGTGATTTCTCAGGGGCGACCGTCTAGCCCGGTCTTTTTTCATTTTAGCATAAAAGATGCTTGTGGAAGAGTCTCTGGACGCGCCGCGCGGCGAGGTATACTGAAGGTCACTATTATTATCGAATTAAAGTAAACAAGAGCCTTCATCATGCCGCCACAACAGCCAGCAGCCACTTCGGGTTCACGTTCTTTTGAGAAGGCAAGCGTGTTCGCTTTGATCATAACGTTCGCCGCAGCTCTCTTCGTCTTCGTTCCGTCGGCTTCAGTCCCGTTCGTTGCGACCAAGACTTTCGTCCTCGCCGCCGGAGCGCTCATAACGCTCGCGCTCTTCATCCTCACGCGCCTCTCTCGCGGCAACGTCATATTTCCTTCTTCCATGCTTGCCGGCGCGCTCTGGCTTCCGGCAGTCGCCTATATGCTTTCGTCGGCGTTCTCGAACGTCCAATTCACGAACGCTTTCTGGGGGACTGCGCTTGAGCCGGATACGCTCGGTTTCATGCTGGTCGCGACCGGTCTCGGGACGCTCGCGCTGCTTGTCCTGCGAAGCCCCGAACACTACCGCTTTTTCCTTCGTGCCGGCTTCTGGATATTCGGCGTCCTCGTCACGCTCGAAGCGCTCGTCATCATCGCCGGACAGTTCGTACCGAGCCTGATCCCGCCGTCGTTCTCAATCATCGGTTCCTTTGAGGATCTCGCGCTTCTCCTCGGGCTCGGCGTCGTCGGTTCGCTCATCACGCTCCGGTTCCTCGGACTTTCGCGGCGGGCGTATCGCGCGCTCGTCATAAGCGGTGCTATCGCGCTCGCCTTGCTCGCGATCGCGAACTCCTCGCTCGTATGGACGCTCGTCGCCCTCGTTTCCCTCGGTCTTTTCATCGAAGCGGTGATGCGCCGCGCGCCCGAGGCTGCGGATTCCGATCTTGACGCCGCGCTCGTCATGGGCGATACGGCGCCTGCAACGGACACCGGCAGCCGTCCGCTCGTCTTGCCGCTCATCGTACTCGCCATCTCGCTTTTCTTCCTCGTCGGAGGCACGCTCGGAGGCGCTTTGGCGAATGCATTCCACGTGAACGTGCTTTCCGTCCGCCCCTCGTGGCAATCGACCTTCTCGGTCGCGCATAAGGTATATGCCACCGCGCCGGTCTTCGGTACCGGCCCCGGTACGTTCGGAACCGAGTGGCTCAAGTATCGCGACCCGTCGCTCAATTCGACCGTCTTCTGGAACATCGATTTCTCTTCCGGTATCGGCTTCATCCCGACCTCGCTTGTGACGACCGGCCTTGCGGGCGCTCTCGCGTGGTTCGTGTTCCTCGCGCTTTTCCTCGTGCTCGGCCTGCGCATGCTCATCATGCGCGCGCCGCAGGACGTGTTTGTGCGCTATGTCGCGATACTCTCATTCGTTGCGACGCTCTACCTCTTCACAGTCGCGGTGTTCGACCTGCCGAACGCGGTCATCCTTGCGCTCGCTTTCGTTTTCGCCGGCCTCTTCATCTCGTCGTCGCGTTTCGCCCTCGGAAGCAAACAGCGCGGCATCATCTTCTCAAGAAGCCCACGCCTCGGTTTCGTCATCGTGTTCTTGCTCACCATAATCCTGCTCTCGTCGGTCGTTGCCGCCTACGCGCTCATAGAGCGTTCTGTCGCGGTATTCGCCCTCGCGAACGCCGAGACCGCCTTCTCCGCAGGCAATCTTGACGCTGCCGACCGCGCGGCGCAAAGCTCGATCTCCTTCGCGCCGAGCGCGCAAGCGTATCAGGTTGAGGCCGGCATCGCGCTTACGCGTCTCGGGCAAATAACCGCCTCCTCGACGCTGTCAGGGACAGCCGCGCAGCAAGCCTTCCAAACGACGCTTTCGGCGGGCATCAATGCCGCGTTTACCGCGACGCGCCTTGCGCCCTCTGACTATCAGAGTTGGATCGCACTCGGGAATCTCTATGCCCAGGCAGTGCCTTTGAAGGTTTCGGGCGCTTACGAAAGCGCCAAGACAGCGTATGAGAAAGCGAAAGAGCTTAATCCGACGAATCCGCAGATCCCCTACATCCTCGCGCAGCTCCACATCGCGAACAATGACCCGAAAGCCGCGGAAGACGACCTTAAAGCCGCCATCGCGCTCAAGCAGGACTACACGGCAGCTATCCTTCTTCTTTCGCAGCTCGAAGTCCGAGACGGCAACGTGAAAGACGCGCTCGCCGCCGCGCTCGCCGCCGCGTACTTCACGCCGAACAATCCGAGCATACTCTTCCAAGTCGGTATCCTAAGC
>JAJXUQ010000032.1 GCA_021782685.1 bacterium | reverse complement strand
GGTTCATCGTGCCCGAGGAAGATCCGTCGCAAAGCGGTTCTCCGCGGGAAAAGGTCGACGTGCTTATCGTCGCAGTCCATAATGACGAGTTGAAATTCCTTCAGAACGTCATCGCTGGCGCGCACCTCGCGGCGAGCTTCTATGAGATCGAAATCTTCAGCACCATCCGCGCGGCAGTCGGGGAACAGACCAAACCGGTCATGATACTCGACATCGGCGCAGCTTCGACGAAGACGTACGTGGTCGAGCACGGGGTCGTGGCGCTCTCGCACGCCATAAGCGTCGGGAGCCAGGACATCACGCGCGCTATCGCGGTTTCCGGCAATCTTCCCATCGCCCGGGCCGAAATGTTGAAAAAAGAGAAAGGGCTTCTCGGCGGCGGGGAACTCGGTTCTCCCGAACTCGTCTTCTCACGCATTTTCTCGGAGGTGCATCGCGTTCTCATACAGTATGAGAACGCGCATAAGAAATCCATCACCTCGATCGTGCTCACCGGCGGCGGCGGGATCACCAAAGAGCTCGACGAATATGCGAAAAGCATCTTTTCCATCGACGTGCACATCGCGGATCCGTTCGCGAAGACCGAAGCGCCGGCATTCATGCGTTCGGTTCTCGAAGAGATCGGCCCCGAGTTCGCCGTCGCGGTCGGTCTCGCCCTGCGCAAGCTCGAAGAGACGTAAGTCGCGGAAGAATCCGTCCGGCAAGATACGAAAGTTTTGCACATGTGCCGCGCCGAAGGCTTGTGTGCGTAGAGTATACTGAAAAGAAATGGCTCTCCCTCCGACGATACCAACCTCGTTCGTTCCTTATTCGGCATCATCCTCGACACGCCGGTTCCGTGCCGACTATTCCGGCGCGCTCGGTTTCTTCGCGTATCTCGTTTTTTTCTTCGCGCTCGCGCTCGCGATCGGTGTTTTCTTTTACGGCCGCATCCTTGATGCGACACAATCGGCGAAAGACACCGAGCTTAGCAAGGCCGAAGCGGCCGTCGACCCCGCGACCGTCAAGAGTTTCCTGCAACTGCACAACCGCCTTGCCTCCGGGGAACAGCTGCTTTCGAAGCACGTCGCGCTTTCTAATTTCTTCACACTGCTTGCGGACATCATGCCGACGAACGTCCGCTTCTCTTCGCTGCATCTGTCAATCGGCAGTTCCGGGGCAGTGCAAGTCGATGGAACGGGTACCGCAAAGAACTTCAATACTCTCGCGGCAACCTCTATCGCCTTTGCCGCCGATGGCCGCATCCAAAACGCTATTTTTTCGAACATCGCCATAAAGAAAGATAATTCCGTCACCTTCGGATTCAATTCGACGCTCGATCCGAAGCTCATCGCCTTTTCGCCTTCAGCTGCGGCTGCTGTTGTCGCAACGACGAGCGCTCCGGTGGCAAACGCCTCGTCGACTGCGACTTCGACCGCCCATTTGCCATGAACAGCCGCGTCCTCCCGCTTCTCGCGATAATCATTTCCGTCGCTATCTTCTTCGGATACGTAAATCCGACTTGGACCGGCAGGATAGCCCGTACGAAAGCCGCTATCGCAAGCGATGATCAGGCGCTTGCGGCGGCGAAAGCGTATGACGCCCAGGAGAACACTCTTGCCGCTGCCCGCAACGCGATAGATCCCGCCGCTCTCTCGCGGCTCTCGACGTTCCTTCCCGACTCGGTAGACAATGTCGGCATCATCCTCGATCTGAACGCACTCGCCGCGCGCTCTGGCCTCTCGCTCTCCAGTGTCGATGTTTCTAAGAACTCCGCAAACGCCGAAAATCCTTCGGGCGCTGCGGGAACATCCTCTTCTTCTGCCGGTACCGGTTCGGTAGGTTCGGTCGATCTCCTGGTTTCGGCAACCGGTACCTATTCGGCGTTTCAATCGTTCCTTCAGGGTACGGAGAAGAGCTTACGGCTTCTCGATGTCCAGGATCTCGCCGTGAACGGGTCCGAAACCGGCACTTATACCTATACGATGACCCTGCGTCTCTACTGGCTCCAACAATGACTTCTATGAAATTCAATTCCAGCACCATCCTTACAATCCTCGCGACGCTCATCCTTGCAGCGGGTGCTTACTGGTATTTCTTTACCGGAACGGGGAATCAGCAGCCGCTGACCGCGACCGGGTCGAACACGAACGAAGCGCAGGCGCGTTTTCAGACGCTCATCAGCGAACTGCAGTCGATCTCCTTCGATACCACCATCTTTTCCGATCCGCGTTTCAACGCGCTTGTCGACCTCACAACGCCGGTCTCTCCAGAGCCCATCGGCCGGCCGGATCCTTTCGCCCCGATTCCTGGCATAAGCGGAAAATGAGTAATGAATCTTCTCGGACTGCTTCTTGATAAAGGACTTCTCTCCCCAGACGATCGCGCGGCGATCGAGTCCGACCTCGCGAAGAATCGCCCGCTCGAAGACGCGCTTGCAGAACACGGTATTTCGCTCAAGGATGCGCTCGCTACCGCGGGAGAGGTATACGAACTCCCGACGCGCATACTCGGTGACCCGCCGGCCGCCGAGGAAGCGCTCAATTATATTCCGGTCGATTCCGCCCGGCATTACGGGTTCGTACCGCTCAATATGGTGAACGGCGCGCTCGAGGTCGGCATCGTCGATCCTGACAACGTCGAAGCGCTCGATGCGCTACAGTTCATCTCAGGCCAGACCGGCATCCCGTATAAGATCTTCATCATTTCGAAACAAGATTTTGACCGGGTAATCAAGGCGTATCAGAATCTTTCGGGCGAAATAGGCAAGGCGCTCTCGGAATACGAGATGAGCAGCAAACCCGCTGCAACGCCTGAAGGTCAGTCCGACAGCGAGCCTTCGGAGGACAAGTCGCTCGTCCTTACGACCGGTTCTCACGAGACCTTGAAAGAGGATGCGCCGGTGACGAAGATCGTCTCGACGATACTGCGGTACGCGATCGAGGGCCATGCATCCGATATCCACATCGAACCCACGTCAACCAAGACGCGAGTCCGCTTCCGTACCGACGGCGACCTCCATACTTCCCTGGAACTTCCGGCGAAGGTGCATGAAGCGGTCGTCGCGCGCACCAAGATACTCGCGAAGCTGCGTCTCGACGAGAAGAGGAAGCCGCAAGACGGGCGGTTCTCGGCGGTGGTCGACAAGCGCCGCATCGACTTCCGCGTCTCCACTTTCCCGACGGAATTCGGCGAAAAGGTCGTGATGCGTATCCTCGATCAATCGGCTGCGACGGCGACCTTGGAGTCGGTCGGGCTCTCGGAAGAGCAGCTCGTCTCGGTTCGCGCCATGATGAAGGTCCCGTACGGCATCATCCTCATCGCCGGCCCGACGGGATCGGGGAAATCGACGACCCTCTTCGCGATGCTTTCCGAACTCGATCGTGAGACCGCGAACGTCGTCTCGCTCGAGGATCCGGTCGAATACGAGATTCCCGGCGTCGCTCAGAGCCAGGTGCGTCCGGAGATAGGCTACGATTTCGCGAGCGGGCTTCGTTCGATCTTGCGCCAGGACCCGGACATCATCATGGTCGGCGAGATCCGTGATAAAGAGACCGCGGCGCTCGCGGTGCAGGCGGCGCTCACCGGGCACCTCGTCTTTTCCACCATCCATACCAATACCGCCACGGGAGCGATCCCGCGCCTTATCGACATGGGTGTCGATCCTTTCCTTGTCGCGCCGACCCTTATCGCGGTCATCGGGCAACGGCTTGTCCGGAGGCTCTGCGAGGGTACCGGCAAGCCCTTCCCGATCGCCGACAGCATCAAGGTGTTCCTCGAACGGGAATTTGCCGATTTGCCGGAAGAATATCGGAAGAAACTCCCGCCCTTCAAGGAGTTCTATCATACGGGTTCGACGCCCGAATGTCCGAACGGCACGCGCGGCCGTATGGGAGTCTTCGAGATACTGCGTATGGACAAGAAGATCGAGCAGGTAGTGCTGAAAGAACCGGTCGAAGAGAGCATCTACGCCGCGGCGCGTTCGAGCGGCCTGCTCACCATGCAGGAAGACGCTATCGTGAAGGCGCTCGAGGGGAAGATCCCTTTCGAAGAGATCAATACGCTCGGAAGGAATCTTTTCCCCGAAGGGGATACCGAGTGACGATTTATGTACTATACTAGCTGACAATGGCCTACCGTATCTATCTTGTCGACGATGACCGGTTCCTGCTTGACCTCTACGCGATCAAGTTCAAGAATGCCGGCCACGAAGTGAGCGTGTTCGGCGGCGGTGAAGATCTTCTTACCGCGCTTCGCAAGGAGAGAATCGCAGCGCCGGATGCCATCCTGCTTGACGTCATCATGCCGGGCAGGAGCGGCTTCGAAACGCTCGAAGTGATACGGAAAGAACAGCTCGCGAAAGGCTCGAAGATCATCATACTTTCAAACCAGGGCCAGGATTCCGATTTTGAGAAAGCGAAGGAGCTTGCCGCTGACGGCTACATCATAAAAGCGTCCGCGATCCCTTCCGAAGTGCTTACCGAAACCGTGCGAACCATCGAGACGGACGCTTCTCCTGTGGGGGAACCGCCCCGCTAATAAAACACCATGGCTGTTCACAAACGTCTTGAAGAGCTTCTTGATATCGTCATTACGGAAGGCGGGTCCGACCTGCATATCTTCGCCGGAGGCCGGCCGATGGTCCGCATTTCCGGTGCGCTCATCCCGCTTTCCAAGTATCCGGCGTTTACCTCCGACGAGACGGAAGAGATGCTGAAGAGCATCGTGGATCCGACGCGCTGGGACTCTTTCCAGAAGGAGCAGAGCATTGACCTTTCTTTCGCCTATCGGGAGGACATGCGCTTCCGTATAAACGGGTATCGCGTGCAGGGCGGGATCGCCTTGGCGCTTCGGCTCATACCGCACGCGATCCGCACGTTCGCCGAACTGAATCTGCCGTCCGTACTCGAGGTATTCACGCAGCGCGAACAGGGATTTTTCCTCGTCGTCGGGCCGGTCGGACACGGCAAGTCGACGACGCTTGCCGCGATGATAAACCGCATCAACGACATGCGGGCGGAACATATCCTCACCATCGAAGACCCGGTGGAATATCTCTTTACCCCGAAAAAATCCCTCATCCATCAGCGCGAAGTCTATATAGATGCGCCGGACTTCCATACCGCACTGCAGAGCGCCTTCCGCGAGGACGTCGATGTCATCATGGTGGGCGAAATGCGCGATTATGAGACCATCTCGGCCGCCGTCACCGCCGCGGAGACCGGGCATCTCGTCCTCTCGACGCTCCATACCAATAACGCCGCGCAGACCATCGACCGCATCATCGACATGTTCCCGGCCGAGCAGCAAGGGCAGGTGCGCGTGCAGCTCGCCGGGTCGCTCGCCGGCATATTCTCCCAGCGGCTCATCCCGCGCGTTTCGGGTGGGCTCATTCCCGCATACGAACTCCTTATCAACAACAACGCGGTCGCGAACCTCATTCGCGAGGCGCAGACGCACGAGATCAGCGCCGTCATCCAGACCTCCTCGCAGGACGGGATGATCGACATGGACCGTATGCTCGCGGATCTCGTGCATCGAGGCGAGGTAACGGTCGAACACGCCTACGAACACTCGCTGGATCCGAAAACCTTCGAACGGTACCTCTAACACTCCGCCATGCTCTTCAAATATCACGCCATCGATCAGGACGGGCACGAGCGGGACGGAACTATCGAGGCTCCTTCGCAAGAAGTCGCCATTTCCTCGCTCCAGCGGCGCAGCCTCATCATCTCGTCCATCGAGTCGACCGAAAAGCGCTCGCTGCTCGAGATCGAGATACCGTTCTTCAACCGGGTCTCCAACAAAGACATCGTCGTCCTTTCGCGCCAGATAGCGACGCTGTTCGAGGCGCAGGTGTCCGCGCTGCGCGTCTTCCGTCTTCTTGGCGCAGAAGTCGACAACAAGCAGCTTGCGAAAATCCTTTCCGACGTCGGAGACGATATCCAGAGCGGAAGCCCCATAAGCAAAGCGCTCGCGCGGCACCCGAAAGTATTCAAGCCGTTCTACGTGAATATGGTGAGCGCGGGGGAGGAGTCGGGCAAGCTGTCGCAGACCTTCGTCTATCTCGCCGACTATCTCGATCGTTCTTACGACGTGGTCAGCAAAGCGGAAAACGCGCTCATCTACCCGATCTTCGTCATCGCGGTCTTCTTTGGCGTCATGGCGCTCATGCTCACGCTCGTCATCCCGAAGATAAGCGCGGTCCTGCTCGACTCGGGGCAGCCGGTGCCGCTCTATACCAGCATCATCATCGGCTTTTCGAATTTCCTCATCAATTACGGCATCTTCCTGCTCATCGGCCTTGTCGGGCTCGGCGTGTATGCCTGGCAGCTCGGGAAGACCGAACACGGCAAGCTCATCCTGGACGGTCTCAAGCTCTCGGTGCCGTATGTCGGCGACCTGTACAAGAAGCTCTACCTCGCGCGTATCGCGGACAACTTCTCCACCATGCTCAAGA
>JAJXUQ010000031.1 GCA_021782685.1 bacterium | reverse complement strand
GGTGGCGAAACTGGTAGACGCACGAGCCTTAGGAGCTCGCGGGGCAACCCATGGAGGTTCGAGTCCTCTCTCCAGCACCTTGACTTTTCGATAGTTTTGTGTATTATAGTGCTTGGAAAGTAGCCCTTTGCGCTGCTCAATACACAAGGAGAGAATCATGTCTTATCCGTTCGCGGTAACGGTATTCCTATTGCTTATCGCAATACTCGGGATATTCTTCCCCTTCTTCTTACAGTGGCTTGCGGAAGAGGATATCTTCTTCACTACCGTGAAAGAAGGAACGGGGAAGGCCATTGTGCGCGGCATACGCGGCGACTCCTCGTTCAGTCGCCTTATCATGTCTTTCGCCAACTATCATCTCAATAATCCGACGAGCGAGTGGTACAGCGATGCATTCCCTGATTGGGAAGTCCTTTATCACGGCAAGGGTAATGAGAACGGGTTCGAAGAGGACGACGCTTATTACGACGACCGGTCATGGCTGCTCAAGCATCTCGGCCTTTACTGGGTCGGATGGCCGTGGGCTGAAAGCGTGTATATCTATCAATTCGAATGGAACGAGACGTACACGAACAAAGACGGGAGCGAGAAGGTATTGCCGCGCGCCGAGGCGACCGATTTCATCTATGTCGCTGATTTCACCTATGCCATCGTCACCGAAGGCGCGGAAACGCAAGATCGCCTTCCGACCGATGAGCTTACGTTGATAACGGTCGCGGTGCGCAACCCGTACCGGGCGCTCTTCAGCGGCGAAGACTGGATGCGGCGCATCACCGCCGCGATCAATCGCCATGCCCGTAATTTCGTCGGGAATAAGACGTACATGGAACTCATCGGAAAGGATACGGGAGAGAAAGGGGGCGAGACCGGCGTGACGGATGATCGGACAGATTTCTCCGCGCCGATCATCAAACTCAATACCCTGCTTCCCGACGATGACCCGAAGGGTCCTCGTTGCGGGCTGCTCGGTCGGTACGGCATAGAAATACGCACGGCCGATCTGCAGACCGTCGAGCTTTCCGGGGACGGGAAACAGCGGCATCAGGAAGCCGCCACGAAGGCTTATGTCGCAAAACAAGACGCGGAAGCGGAGCGCACCGTAGGCCAAGCGAAAGCGGACGTGGTCGAGATGGTGGGCGAAAAAGAAGCATCCGCACTTCGTAAACGACTCGAGGTCATCAAAGAACACGGCGAAGCGGGAATACTGCTCGCCGGATACGACGCTATTCAAGAGTCCTCAAAGGGTCCTGGTAACACGGTCGTCTGGGCGAACAACCCGCTTACCGTGCTTGCCGGGATGCTGAAACAAGAGACGAAAGGGAAAGGAGGTAACGAATCATGAGCCTATTGCATTTGGTTGCAGGCATATTCACCGTCGGTGTTCTGGTTCTGGTGATGATGGTATTAGCCGTCGGTTACTTACGTACCTCACGGCCTCGTTCAAGAAAGATTGCCGAGGCACAGATGCACCTGAACCGGAAAACGGGGATACTCCATGGGAACGTCGCCCCCGCTCAAGTAGCAACAAGCGAAGACAAAAAAAGCTTCTGGCGATTGAAGATAAGGCTGGGTTCTGACTGGCTGGGCATCCTGCTCATCATCGGCAGCGTGATCGTCTTCTACGAAGGACTGTACACGTCGACGATGGAAAGCCCCCGCTTCAGCACTCTGGGAAGCTGGAGCCGGCATCACTGGCTCCCGCTTCTCCTCCTGTGGGGCATCCTTGCCGCCCTCGTCGCGATATACGGGAAGGGATGGGCAAAGACGCTGCAGAAAGTGCTCGTGGGGACGATGCTCTTGCTCTTCGTCGGGGCGCCGATAATCGGAAGTTTCGTTGACGCCGGTTATCGCAGTTCCTTGAGTCGTCTGCCATACGGCCCGCATTCGGATATCCCGCTTGCGAGCGCGCCGCAGTCGTCGTGGCCGAAACTGGTCATACCGGCAGGAGGGAGATCTGAACTTGTTCCCGTCCCGCCCGGCATGTATATCGTGATGGCCGGAAGCGGCTTCATCAATCACACGATATACCGGGACGGGCATGAATGCTCTTTCAACGGGACGCAATGCCCCGGAGGCGCAGTCGCAGGGAACTACGCGACGAACGAGACGCAAGAGACGAACATCGTCTCCTACGCTTTCGCTCCGGCCAAGTGAATTCCCTCACTGCATCGGGTCTCCTAAATTAAAGACCGCACGAGAAATCGTGCGGTCTTTTTCTTTTCTCGCTTACCCCCTATCTTACAGGCGTCTCGCTACGGAGAGGTAGTCGAAGGAGACGATATCTTCTGTATCGGAGCGAGATTGAACGTACCGAGCGCGAGATTGATGATGCCGTACGCTCCGAAGATGATCACCAGCCCCACGATACCCCAGAGGATAGCGCGACGGCCTTCCTCACGCTTGCTCTCCTCCCCTGCCTGCCGGATGAACTCGAACACGCCCCAGAGGAACACTACGAACGCTCCCGCTGCGAGAAGCAGAATTATCGGATTGATAATCTGCGTAACGACCTTTGCAAGGAACGCGTTGAGAACGGACATCAGTTACTAGGGAGCAACTTGCACGCCGGTCTGCGGTACGCCGCCGGTAGGTCCGGAGTTATTTCCGAAGGAAACGGAGCCGGTAAGGATATTCACAAGACCCCAGAGCGAAACCATCACGAAGAAGCCGATGAGGCCCCAGAGCATGAGATTCTTGCCCTTCTCCTTTGCTTCTCCCGAGTTTGCGCCGAGAATGAACGCGCTGAATGCGCCCCAGAGGAAGACGATGAACGCTACTGCGAAGAGCACCGGCACGATGATGTTGTTGATCGTGTTGATGATGAACGTACCGACATCGGAGATGTTGCTTATCGCTGCGAACGAGACAAACGGCAAGGCAAACGCGGAAAACGTCAGAGAGGTAAGAGCGAGTACTTTTTTCATAAGATTGATAAACGGATAATGAGGTTATTGTAGCTCCCTTGGAACGCCGGTCAACGTCGTACCATAGACAATGTGGATAACTATAGCGTCGGGTAAGAAGGCGCGGAACCGCCCGGAGAGAGGCTGAAGGTGCTGCCGACAAGCCCGACGAGACCCCAGACCGAAAAAATAACGACGAAGCCGATGATGCTCCAGAGGATGAAATTGCGTCCTTCTTCGCGTTTTTTATCATTCGCGGCGCCGAAGACGAAATAATTCACCACGCCCCAGATGAAGAAAAGAAAGGCGACGGCGAGAAGCGTCGGAACGATGAGACCGTTGATGGTATCGATGATGCTTGTGGCGTAGCCTTGCAGATAAGTCGTGTTGATGCCATTCGAACCCGATGATGGAAGGGTTATGTTCACGATGCCGCTACTCGGGCTGTTGTTGGGGCTGGCAGACGGACCGGGGGTGTAGCTGGATACGTAACCGGATAATGATCCAGCAGCGAAGACGGAAGACGATGTTCCGAAAGAGGCAGCGAGCACGAGGAACGATGTAAATAGGAAGGTTTTCCTCATATGAAATGCCCACTGACTAGCTTGACGGCAGGTAGGTCGGCGACGGCGGCGTGCTATACCCGGCGAGACCGAACGTGTTCGTCACCACATTCACAAGCCCCCAGAGGGAAAGCATCACGGCAAACCCGATGATGCCCCAGAGAATGAGCTTGTGCCCGCGCTCTGTTTTCGCCGGATCGCCCCGAGAAAGGATATATGCATCCGCGACTCCGAAGAGGAAGACCAGGAATGCGATAGCGAAGATGAGCGGCACCAAGACCAAGTTGATGAGCGCTAGGATAGTAGTCGCGACCTGACAGATGTTGTTTGAACCGCAGGAGAAGCCGGTTCCGACTCCCGATCCCCAGCCGATCGAAAAATTTCCGTTACTGAAGGAGAAGCCATTCGGACCGGAGTAGATCGTGGTTGGAGCGGCAAACGCGAAAGAAGGAAGAGCGAGCACAGCAACTGTCATGAGGAAAGAGGCGAGTCGCGTGATTGATTTCATATAGGGCAAGTATGACACACTATGGCGCGGGCGCGATGCCAAGCGTGGATAACAGTATGTTCACGATCCCCCACACCGAGAAAAGCAGCACCATCCCGAGGACGCCCCAGAGGATGAACTGACGGCCCTCTTCGCGTTTCGTCTCGTTACTATTGTAAAGAAAGAAGTGGCTTACGACACCCCAGATAAACACGAGGAACGCGAGCGAGAAGATGACCGGTACGACGATGGTGTTGAGAACGCCGATGATACCAGTGGAGCCGCTGCCGACGAATTGCGCGAAAGTCATGCTAGCTGCCGGTTCCGAGCGCCTGCACGGTCGCCTGAATACCCATGGCTATCGCTTGTGCGCCAAGGAGGATCAGGGCGCCGACGACAGTCCAGAGGAGCGCTCTGCGCGCTTCGGTTATTTTCCCTGGTTCGCCCCGCGCGGTGACAAAGAGGAAACCGACGTACACCAGCATGAGGATGACGATGATGGAGCCGATTTGTACGACGAACTGCAAGATATCATTGAGGAGCGTCGGAAGGCTCGTCCCCGCGCCAAGCGGATTGATGAGGGTGACGTTCTGGCCGCCGGAACCACCGGTGTTCGCGCCACCGGGCTGCGACTGATTGCCAGTGTTCGCGCCACCGGGCTGCGACTGTAACGAAGAGTACAATGAACAATAAAGAGATCCGAAGGCGGCCTGGCAGGTACCAGGTGCCCCATTGACAGTGCAGGGGGCGCCGACGCTCGTACATGACGCCGACGAGCCTGAAGTCCCGCCAACAGAGCAATAAAGAACGCCGCCACTGCCAGATGCACAGGTCCCTGACACTCCGTTAGAAGTGCAAGGGTCACCGATATTCAGGCATAATGCCGTATTACTCGAAGGCTGCGTCGTCGGAGTCTGCTGTTGTGTTAATGCGGGACCGCATGTTTGCGTTAAGGTAAAAAGACAGTTATTAGATTGGCAGTCGCTGTTAAAAGTACAAGGAGCGCCTTGTGGAGCACCGCCCGCAAATGCCGCCGGCGCGAAAGCGAGGAATGCGAAAGCGATGATGATAGAAGAACGCAGGATCATTGCTGTAGAAATGAATTTAGTGCGCTCTCGGCGGAGGTGAGCGCGACACTAGACGACAAGCGGCCGCTTATCACATTTCCGATCATACCAGAAAAGACCTGATCGGTGTCCGGAGGCGCTGGGGACAGCCATCCTTTCGCATACAGCGCTTCAGCATAAGAGACTGCCGCAACAGGGTCGGTAGCGGGTACTGCGGCAAGCTCGCTTAATACCGCCGGCGCGAGCCCGGTCGCGAGCGCGGCGGCATTCTGGCCGGGCGGACTCGTAAACAAGAGAGCGGCTTGGTACGCGCCGGCGGGATTCTTCGCCCCGCGCGGGATCATGAAGGCATAGGCAAGGCCGTAGGTGCTTTTCACAGAGGCGGTCGCCGGCTGCGGCAGAGGAGAGACGCTGAAATTAAGATTGGGATTCGCCGTTTCCAGATACCGCGCTTCGGAAGCATACCCGAGATAGAGAGCGAGATTGCCCGCGAGGAACGCCTGCTGCGAATCCGGCAGCGACGAGTTCCAAGTGTAGGAAATCTTCGAAGGGTCGGCGAATTGGGTATAGAAACCGAGAACCGCCTGGCCGGGCGGTACGCCGCCGCCGGAACTCGTCTCGCCTAGATGGGCGGAAAGGACGCCGGATGTCGAGTAAGAGGAGAGCTGGACTCCCGTCTGAAGAAAGAGCGCCGAGAGTATGCCGCGTGCGTCATGCACGTTGTCATACGTGCCAAGGGCGATGAGCCCACGGGTGATCTGCTGCGACGGCGTGAGCTGCGCGACCTGCGATACAAGGCCAGTCAGCGCTTCCCAGGTCGCCGGTGCTTGCGCGATACCGCTCGAAGAAAGTATGGAACGATTCGAGAAAAGCACGAGCGGATCGACGAGGAACGGGATGCCGTAGTAGCCGGTGCCGTCCGGCGTCGCGAAAAGATTCCCTTCCTCGACAAACGTGTTCTCGAATGTGCCGACGGGAAGAGTCGAGGACGGTACCGGCACGATGAATTTCTCGAGCGGCTGAAGCTCTTCTTGTGAGGCGAGGACAAGATCCGGCGCACCGCCGGTCGCTATCGCGGCAGCAAGATCGGTCGGCAGCGTCGCGGGATCTTTCTGCACATAGGAAACGTTCTTGAATGTCGCGTTGGCGCGCGTCGCAGCGGTAAGGACAGCATTTATGTCATCTTTCGGCAGGGTGCCCCAGATGACGACGCTCCCGACCGCGCCCTTGCTACCGCTGCTCGTGTACGTCGCAAAGATAAAGAGGCCGATGACCGCGCCGAGACCGAAGACGCCGAGCAGGATACCCTGGAATAACGAGATTTTCATGGGGCGGTGAAGAGGATGCCGTAATGATGCGGTCCGGCACGGAATGATTTTACCTTATGGAAACCGCCGTTGATGAAAAACTCTTCGGCGGCGTGCTCGGACACGACCTTCTCGGGTGAAGGACCCATGCCGCCGTAGCTTCCCGCCCAGTCGACAAGCATGA
>JAJXUQ010000002.1 GCA_021782685.1 bacterium | reverse complement strand
GACGCTCTCTTTTCTTGAGAGCGGGGCGGCGTCGATCGGAGTCTTTGCGGTATTCGTCGCTCTTTTGCGCGTTCTTGCGCCCGAGCGCTTCCGCACCGACCTTTCCCGTATTCGCGCCGGAGCGCTCGCCGTGCTCGTGCTTATGAACGTCTTCTATTTCACGAATATCCTGCCGCCCCTGCCGCTCTCGGCGGAGGCGGCTGGCGTGTATCATTCCGTGTGGCGCGTTCCGGGCGCATATATGGCGGAAAGCGAGGCGGAACCCTGGCAGGTTCGCTATCTCGGTTTCCCGCCGACTTTGCATGTCGTTCCCGGAGAGTCTCTCTCCGCGTATAGCGCGGTCTTTGCGCCGACGATGCTCACTACGACCATCGTGCACCGGTGGCAGTGGTATGATCCGGCGGCAGGGCAATGGGTGACGAAAGCGGTTATCGCCTACCCGATAGTCGGCGGCCGCGACGGCGGGTATCGGGGGTATTCGACGGTACGCATAGATGCGGCGGGGCAGTGGCGCGTGAGCATAGAAACGTCGGACGGCCGGCGTATCGCCTACTTGCCGTTTACCGTCGAACAGGTCGCGCTCCCGCCCGAGGAGCAGACGGTAACGCTGAAATGAGTACGCCGCGGCGCTAGCCCGACTTCACGCGCAGTTTCGTCTGCTTCGCCTTATCGAGCTTGGGAAGGATGATGGTGAGCAGGCCGTCTTTGGCGCTCGCTGAAGAAGCTTCGACATCGATCTCTTGCGGGAGGAGGATCGTACGAGAGAACGAGCCCCAGAAGAGCTCGCGCGTGAAATAATCTGGACCGGAAATCTGTTCGCGTTCCATGCGGGACCCGTCAATCTCGACCATATCGCGGCTTATGGAGATATTGAGCTCGTCAGGACGGACGCCCGCGACGAAAGCGCGTATCACGATATCGCCCGCAGTCTGATGCACGTCGACCGGAAGCTGTCCTTCGTCTCCGGAGGGGGCGTCATCAAGCGGGAGGGAACGGTTTTCCGTTCCGCGCGAGCGCTCGGACGGCTCTTTGCGCGCGGGGATCGTCGCGTTCGGCAGCTCGTCATCGAAAGAATCGAAAGCGCCGCCGGTCGGCGCGCCGCCATACAGACGATCAAAGAATGAGTGCTTCATACTTAGAGAGTGTTATTAGAGGTATTGCGGTACTGAAAATATTTAAGCACTTCGAACGCAGCGAAGAAGATAACCGCGACCATCCAGACGAGGAAGAAGGCGGCAAGCGTGGTCGGAGCACCTTTGGTAATGATAAGCGTGTTAAAGACAGTGTGCAACGCGACGGCGAGGATAAGTCCGAGCGCCGCGACCGCGACGCGCGTTGCCGGACGGCGCGCGGCGGAGAATGCGAGAGCAAAACCGATAGTCGCGGAGGCGACGACATGGAGCAGCGTAGACCCGAGAAAGCGCAAGTCATCCGTGAATATCCCTGCGGCGACATGCCCGTCGGCGAGCGGTACGAGCAGGAAAAGCATGTTCTCCGCCGCGGCGAAGCCGAGCGCCACGGTCAGCAGGTAGATGACATAGTCGGGCGCCTCATCGACCGCGCGCTGCCAGAGGATGAGCGAAGCCGCCATGACATACTTGAGCGTCTCTTCGATCATTGCCCAGGCGACCAGGACCGACAGGGCGTCGTTCAGGTGCGTTTTCGCATATTCTTCCAAAGGGAGCGCGAGCGGCACCGCGATCATTCCCGCGACGAACGCGAGCGCGATCAGGGCTCGTGGCTCGGGACAGCGCGCGTCCTCCTTCAAGAGAAAATAGAGCCAGATGAAAGAGGGGAGAAGACCGCCGAGAAATGCGTAGCCGAGCGTAGTGAAGGTCACTTGTCTATTCTACCGCATCTGCGGCAGGCCAGCGCGCAACCATAAGGAACGCGGCGTCTTTGGCAGGAAGCGACTGCCAGATCTCTTCGGTAACGAAGGGCATGAACGGGTGGAGGGCTCGCAGGAACGCGTCAAAAGTGTGGAGCAGGAACGCTTGGCGCGACGCTTTCGCCGCAGTGTCCGTTCCTTGAAGTATCGGTTTCGATTCTTCGAGGATCTTGTCGGCGAACTCGTGCCAGACATAGTGGTAGAGCTTCTCGGCGGCGAGGTATATGCGGTACGCTTCGATATCTCGGGTGGCGTCGGCGAGAAGCGTCTCGGCTTGTTCGAGAAGCTCGCGCTCGCGAGGCGAAAATCGGTCGCGCTCCGGGCCGCTAGGCCAAGTCTTACTACCCGTTTTCGCCTCGCGAGCGCTTGCCGTATTCTCGAGCACGAATCGCGCGATATTCCAGAGCTTGTTCGCGAAGTGCTTATAGCCCCGCACCTTGTCTTCGGACAGCGCGAGGTCGATGCCGGGCGTGTTGCCGACGATGAGCGCCATGCGAAGCGCGTCAGTCCCGTATTTTTCCGTGAGATCGAGAGGGTTCACTACGTTGCCCTTCGATTTGCTCATCTTCTTTCCTTGTGCGTCGTTTACGAGCCCATGAAGATAGACCGTGTGGAAGGGTGCTTTCTTCCCGAGATAGAGACCGAAGATGATCATGCGCGGTATCCATTTGAAAATGAGATCATGCCCGGTCTCCATGACATCCGTCGGGTAGTAGGTTGCGTAGTCCTTCCCGTCAGGGAATCCGGTCATGATGAGGGGCCACTGGCCGGACGAAAACCAGGTGTCGAAAGTATCCGTATCCGGCTCCCATCCCGCGCCTTCCGGCCTTTGCAGCGAGGCGACCGATTCCTCGGCGTCGGTGCCGCGATTGCGGAACCATGCGGGAATCGGAATTCCCCAGACGATCTGGCGCGAAATGTTCCAGTCGAGCGTATTCTCCATCCAGTAGCGGAAAACCTTCTCGTAGTTATCGGGAATGAACTTCACCGCGCCCGCGTTCACCGCTTCGATCGCCATCTGCGCGAGCGGAGCCATCTTCACGAACCATTGATCCCGTACCTGCGGCTCGATGAAGGCGTTGCATTTATAGCAGCGTTTCGCGACGTGCCGGTAGGACGCGTCTATGTTCTCGACCAGGCCTTTTGCCGCGAGCTTCTCGACTATTTTCGGCCGCGCGTCGAGGATCTTCATACCGGCGAATTCCCCGGCGATCGGGAGGAGCTTCCCGCGCCAATCGATGACCTGTTCGTAGGGAAGCGCGTGGCGTTTCGCGATCTCGAAGTCCGTCGCGTCGTGCCAGGGCGTGATGGTCATGACGCCCGTGCCGAATTCCCGGTCGATCGCCGTGTCCTTGATAACGGTCGCGGTGATGGGCCCGTTGATCCATTCCACCTCGAGCGTATCGCCTTCTTTCCACTGCGCATACCGCTCGTCGTCGGGGTGCATGACGACGTATTTATCGCCGAACTTCGTCTCAGGCCGCGCGGTCGCGATGGTGAACGGCCCGTACTTGAAATAATAGAGCGGCGCATCCTCTTCGACGCTCGTCGTCTCGACATCCGAGAGCGAGGTCTGGTGTTTCGGGCACCAGTTTACGGTCCGCTTCCCGCGATAGACGAGACCTTCTGAAAACATTTTCACGAACGTCTTTTGCACCTCGTTCACTACCGCATCGTCGAGCGTGAATTTCTCGCGCGACCAGTCGCAGGAAGCGCCCAGTTGCCGTATCTGATTCTCCATATGCGCCTTGTTCTCGACGGTGAACGCGTAGATCTCGTCGTACAGGTCCTTCGGGTCCATCTGGAAGCGCGAGCGGCCTTCTTTTTCGAGCTTCTTCTCATACACCACCTGCGTCTCGAAGCCCGCGTGGTCGGCGCCGGGGAGCCAGAGCGCCTTATATCCCTGCATGCGCTTGAAACGGACCAAAATGTCTTCGAGCGTGATGAACAAGGCGTGCCCGGCATGGAGCGACCCGTTCGCGTTCGGCGGCGGCATGATGATAGTGAACGGCTTTCCGTCTCCGGAGAGATTGTCGGGATTGAAGTAACCGCTCTTCTCCCAGGCTTCGTAGATGCGCGGTTCGGTTTCTCGGGAATCGTAGGGCTTCAGGAATTTCTCGTCCATCGCCTAAGAATATAGCAAATACGCCGCTTATGCGAGCGGACGATTCCCGTTCGCTTCGGGGTCGCCTGTGAACTCTTCGCGGCGCGCGCGGTAGAAACCGGCGAGCGCGATCATGATGGCGTTGTCGGTAGTGAGCGCGGCGGGAGGGATACGGAGCGCCGTTCCGGAATGTTCCGTTCTCATTTTTTCAGTAAAGACCCGGCGGATATGTCTGTTTGCGGAGACGCCGCCGCCGATGACGAGCGTCTTCGCCCCCGTCTCTTCGAGCGCGCGGGAGGTCTTTCTCCAGAGCACGTCAGCCACCGCGTTCTCGAACTCGCGCGCGATATGCTTCTTCTCCTCTTCGTTCACCCCCGGCTTATCTTTCAGAAGGTACAGCACGGCGGTCTTGAGTCCGGCAAAGGAGAAATCGCACGAGTTCGAGTCGATCATCGGACGCGGAAGCTCGAAATCGGAAGTCCGGACGCCCGATGCCCTAACCTCTTCGGCAAGGCGCGAGATTTCCGGTCCGCCCGGGTAGGGGAGCGCGAGCATGCGGGCGACCTTATCGAACGCTTCGCCCACCGCGTCGTCGCGCGTCTGCCCGACAAGCGTATACTCGAGCCACCTTTTCATCACGACGAGTTCCGTATGCCCGCCGGAGATAAGGAGCGCGAGTACCGGCAGCGCGACGTCCTCTATCATCAGTTCTTCGCCTTCGTTCTTCGCGAGCGCGGCCATGATGTGGCCTTCCATGTGGTTGACCGCGACAAGCGGCTTTCCCCACGTAAGTGCGAGCGCTTTGGCGAAATTGATGCCGACCCAGAGCGCGGGCTCGAGGCCGGGGCCTGCGGTGACGGCGAGCGCGTCGATAGCGGGCGGCTCGCACTCGGAAACGAATTCGAAGAACGCTTCCGCGAGGCCGGGTTCGCGCGCCAAGATTTCAGAAATCTTGGCGCGCGCCTCATCCGGCAGCGCTTGCGTGTCTTCATGCAGGAGCTCCGCTTCCTCGAGCGCCGCTTCGAGGAGGGGCACGAGGTTCTTCGCGTGCTCGCGCTTGGCGAGCGCGGGGAAGACGCCGCCGTATTCCCGATGGATGTCTATCTGCGAGAGGAGCGCGTTCCCGAGCACCGTGAAGCGCGCCGACTTCTCGTCGCCGCGCGCTTCGAGTATCGCTACCGCGGTCTCGTCGCAAGAGGTCTCAATCGCCAGGATTTTCATGCTCGTCGATCTCGATCCACGGCATCGTGCTGCCGTTCGGGATGAAGAATCCGGAGGAGCCGGGATGTCCGCCGCCGCCGTATTTTTCAGCGATTTTCGATACGTCAACCGTATTGTCACCACGAATGGAAACGCCGAAGCCGTTCGGATGCGCGGTTACGACGAGCGCGAAGGGAGGCAGTTTCTTGTACAGTTCGTTCCCGACAAACGACTTCATCGTGATGTCCGGGTGCGTGACGGCGAAATACACCTCATATCCTTCAAAACGGATTTTCTTCGCCCGTTCAATCGACGTTTTTGCGAGCGCTTCGAAAAATTCCGTATACGCTTCCGCCTTCTTCAGAATGTCGGCGCGACGGATATCATCCTCGAGTCCGAGCGCGAAATCGTCCCAGGCGGAGAACGCAGGAGGCAAGACGAACAGGTAAGAAAAGATTTCGCGCGTTTCAGGAAGCGCATAGCGATAGAGATCGCCGTCTTCCAGGTACTTCATGAGCCGCGGTGCGGGCGTGTCGGGGTGAAAGTAGTTCCAGGCGATAGTCGCTCCGGACCGCTTGGCGTCATAGACGTGCTCGGGCGCGTTCTCTACGAGCGTCTTCGTGCTTTCGTGGTGGTCGAGCACGACAAGACGTCTTGTCGCATTCGCGAGCTCATCCATCTGCTCGGCGGTCTCGTAGCAGAAATCGATAAGGTACACTTCCTTTCCCGCGAGCCCTTCCGGCGGTTCGTCGCCGTGATCGACGGGGATGTACTCGGCAGTGTCGCCGAACTTCTTCCATGCGGCGTATGCGCCGCCGAAGCCGTCGGGGCATTTGCCGTGGTAGAGGACTACTGTCTGCTGGTGGTGCATAAAGACAGTCTACCGCACGAAGCGCACATAAATGCCAGCGGGGATAACGCGCTCAGATGAAGATTCTTTTATATGGAGTTCTCCGCATTCGCCGCCGGTCTCGCCGAACGTGCTCTCGACCGCCTGCGCGAAAGAATAGGGGGCGTACCCTGCGGCGTAGCCGTTTATCAGGAAGAACGAGCCGGGCGTGTCCGAGAGAATCTCTTTGAGCGTTGCAAGGAGCGCCGGAAGGTCTTCCTCGATCCGCCACACCTCGCCTTTGGCGCCGCGCCCGAAGGCGGGCGGATCGAGGACGATGCCGTCATACGAAGCGCCCCGCCGCGCCTCGCGTTTCGCAAAAGCGAGCGCATCGTCGAGTATCCAGCGGATCCTGTCTTCCGGGATGTCCGAGAGCCGCGCGTTCTCGTGCGCCCAGTCGAGCGATTGTTTCGAGGCATCCACGTGCGTGACAAGCGCGCCCGCGTGCGCGGCGGCGAGGGACGCGATGCCGGTGTAGCCGAAGAGGTTCAGTACTTTCGGTCCTTCGAGCGCGGCGATGCGCTGCTGCAACCAGAGCCAGTTCGGTTCCTGCTCGGGGAAGACGCCCGTATGCTTGAAGTTCGTGAGGCGGGCGAGGAAGCGCGTCGGCCCCCATGAGAGTTCCCATGCCTCCAGCACGCCCTTGCGCACGTCCCATGCGCCTTTCTTGTCGCGGAATGCGAATACGGCGTCCGCCTTCTCCCAGAGCTCGGGGCGCCGTTTCCGCCACAATGCCTGCGTCTCGGGCCGCGCGACGACGACATTGCCGAAGCGCTCGAGCTTCATGTTGTCGCCGGAATCGAGGAGCTCGTAGTCCGGCCAAGGAAGCGCCGTGAGGTGCCGGTCGTGCGTCATAGCGCTTCCGGATGTTTCTTCGACCATTCGTAAAAGACGACCGCAGCGGAGACGGCGGCGTTCAGCGACTCGGTGCGCGCGTGCATGGGGATAGAGAGCGTGACATCGCATGCGCCGAGCGTCTTTTCCCGTATGCCGGCGCCCTCGTTGCCCACGATGAAGGCGGCGGGCGCGTCGAAAGCTTCTGAACCGAGCGCCGTCGTTCCATCCATGGCGAGGCCGTAGATCCAAAAGCCTTTCTTCTTTAGCTCGACCACGGTCGCGTTTACGTTGCCGATTGAGACGAGCGGGATGCGAAAGGCCATACCGGCAGAAGTCTTCACCACCGTACCCGTGATGCCCGCCGTGTGGCGCTCGGGGATGAGGACTCCCGAGAGGCCGAAGGCAGCGGCCGAGCGGATGATGGCGCCGACATTGTGCGGGTCCTGCACCTCGCCAAGTAGTACGATAGCTGGTTTCTTACCCATGTCGAGCTTTGCGAGGAAGTCGCTAAGCGGTAGGAGGAGGGCAGATGGGTTCATGCTCGCGATCACACCCTGATGCACCGCATCGCGGCCGACGAGCTCCGCGCCACGACCCTGTGCGAGCGGCGCTACGGTAACGGAATGCTTCGCCAAGAGGTCGCGAAGCGCGCGGTCGCGTACATCCGGCGAGAGGAAAACTTTGCGTACCACCTTCGGCGCGGTCGTGAGCACCTCGGTGAGTGCATGCTTGCCGTATATGTAGATTTTCTCTCTCGACCCGGTCTTCTTATGAGGCCTCATGTGCGCGGTGAGGGATTCGAACCCCCGACATCTACAACGTCAATGTAGCGCTCTACCAACTGAGCTAACCGCGCGAGATAGAAGGACTATACCATGAGCGGTACTATGCGGAAAGAGCGCCGTTTGCCCGCATGTACACCGGATTTTGGCGGCACGCAGTGTATACTAAGTGTATGGAAACCGTGTCCCGGCGTGTCGTGGTCTTAGCTGCGATCGTCGTGGGCACGATCGCGGCCGTTGCGTACATCTCTTGGCCGCGCGCGAGCTATACCACCGCCGCAGTCGTGCGCGCGCCGATTGTCGAAGAAGCGTTCGCAAGCGGAAACGTTGAGTCGCCGACCACGGCAGATCTCGCCTTCAAGGCGAGCGGCAAGATTGTCGCGCTCACTGTCTCGGTGGGGCAGCATGTCGCTGCCGGCGCGGTCCTCGCCAAACAGGACGCGAGCGTGCTCGAGGCGCAGTATACGCAGGCGCGCGCGAATGTCTCTGCCGCGCAGGCGGCGCTCGGGACGCTCGAGGGCGGCGCGACACCGCAAACCATCGCCGTCTCCCAGGCTGCGCTCGCCTCGGCCGAGCAATCGCTCGCGAATGCCTACGCCACCGTGGGTTCAACACTCGCCGACGCTTCAGCAAAAGCGAATGACGCGGTGGTGAACCAGCTCGCGCGCTTCTTCACGAACGGAAACACGAACAATCCCGTGCTCACCTTCGATCTTGGCGACTTTGCGCTCAAGAATCGGATCGTCGCCGAGCGCGCGGCGGCGAACGAGACTCTCGCGGCGCTCGCGCGGATTCCCGCTGCAACCGCGACGCCCGCTGTTCTCGACGCCGCGCTCGCGAGCGCGGACAACAGCATAAGCAATCTCCAAGCGCTTCTCACCGATGCGGTAAGCGCGGCGGGAAAGAGCGTCAGCCTCTCGACTACCGATGCTACCGCCTATCGCGCGAGCGCCGCGACCGGTCTCTCGGAGGTGAATGCTGCGCTCGCCGAAGTACAGGCGCTTGAGCACTCGATCGCGCTCGCCGAGACTTCCGTCGCTTCGGCTAATGCCTCGCTTAATCTCACTACCGCCAGCTCGACCCAGACGAGCATCGACGCACAGACGGCAGCGGTCGCGGCAGCCCAAGCGAACGCAGATGCTATCGCGGCACAGATTCGTGATCTCGAGATCATTGCACCCGCCTCTGGCACGATTACCGATACGAACGGTACCGTCGGCGAGGTTGTAGGCCCGAATACTGCCGTTGTCTCGCTCATGCCTGATGCCAAGCTCGAGGTCAAAGTGAATGTTTCCGAGGATAACGTGGTCGAGGTTGCGGTGGGCGATCCAGCCACAATCGAGCTCGACGCTTTTCCCGCCGGCACTGTCTTTAACGGCACCGTCAGCGAGATCGATCCGGCCGCGACCATCGTGGGCGGCGCGGTCTACTATCAGACCACGATCTTTTTCGCCAAAGATTACCCGGACATCCGCGCAGGAATGACGGCGAACGCGTGGATCGAGACCGCCTCTTCATCTAGCGCGCTTATAGTCCCGGTGAGTGCGCTCGCCTCTACAGGGACGTCGACGACCGTCATGGTGCTCGAGAACGGCGTGCCGGTCACGCGCGCAGTTACCGTCGGCATCAAAAGCCAGGACGGCATGGCCGAGATCCTCTCCGGACTCTCTGCAGGGGAGAAGGTCGTGACCGGATCATGAACGGGCTCCGCACTGCATTCTTCATCGCGTACAAGTCGATCAAGCGCGGGCGGCGCGGCACGCTCGCTCTCATGCTCCTCATCCTCTCGCTCTCGTTTTTCAACATGATGTTTGTGCCGAGCGTCTTCTCCGGCCTGCTCGCGACCATCACCGGCCTCCTCACCAAGACGACCACCTCAAGCATCGTCGTCTCGCCCGAACAGTTTCCGGTGCCGAAGCAGTTCATAAGCGACGAGCGGCAGACGCGCGCGGAGATCGGGACGATCCCGGGTGTCCTCGGCACCACGCGCATTTATCTCACTGCCGGATCGATCTCCTACGACCCCGAGAAGAATGGCGTCTACAAGCGCGTCTCCGCGCAGATCATCGGCATCGACCCCGCGGAAGTCGACGATGCGCTCTCGCTCAAGCGGTATCTTGTTGCCGGACAGTTCCTTACGCCGGAGGATACGGATCAAATCCTCCTGCCGGCCGCGCTTGCGGGCGGCTACGGGCTCCCCGTACCTACTGACCTCGGAGGTGCTAAGGTCGGTGACAAGGTGACCGTGGTCTACGGCAACGGCGTCTCGCGTCAATACACGGTGAAGGGGATCGTGAACATCACCTTCGGCACCGCGCTTACCAACACCTATATCACCGCGCGCGAGGCCAAGTCGGTCCTCTCCACTTCCAACCAGGCTTCCGAGATTCTCGTGAAGGTCGACGAGAATCTTCATCCGCTCAGTTACTACAAGGCGCGCATAGAGGCGCTCTATCCTTCGCTCAAGGTGCAAGCGT
The DNA here is from genome assembly GCA_021782685.1 of bacterium. GTDB lineage: Bacteria > Patescibacteriota > Minisyncoccia > Phycocordibacterales > Phycocordibacteraceae > C7867-001. Next base: position 20,601 of record JAJXUQ010000002.1, on the reverse strand, counting down.
ATCCCGAACTCCTCGCCGTGATCCAATCCGCCCTGGATGCTTTCACGCTCATCGCGCTCATCGTGAGCGTCATCTCGGTCGCGGTCGCGGCAGTGACCATCTTCGTCATGATTTACATAAACGCCGTGAGCAAACGCCGGCAGATCGGGATCCTGAAGGCGATCGGGATCAAAGAGGGCGTTATCGTCTATTCCTATGTCTTCCAGTCGCTCTTCTATGTCGCCTGCGGCGTCGGTACGGGGCTTATCTTCATCTTCGGCATCCTCCTGCCGATCCTCACCCGGCATCCCATCATGCTGCCCTTCGGCCCCATGCAGTTTTCCTTCAGCGGGAAGCTCTTGGCTGAAAGCGTCACCGGCTTCTTTATTGCCGGTTTCCTTGCGGGAGTGGTCCCCGCGCGGCTCGTCGCCCGAGAGAAGATCCTCAAAGCCATATGGGGGTGATAATGAGATATGTCTGAACCTATGCTCGTCGTGAAGGATCTCGAACGCACCTATCCGGGCGAAGTGCCCACGCGCGCTCTCCGCGGCGTCTCCTTTGCTGTCGAGCGTGGGGAGTTCGTCGCCATTATGGGCAGGAGCGGGTCGGGGAAGTCGACTCTCCTCCATCAGCTCTCGCTCCTCGATACGCCCACGGGAGGGAGTCTCCGCATCCAGGGCGACGACGTCCTCGCGCTCTCGGACGCGGCGAAGACCGAGTACCGCCTCGAGCATCTCGGGTACATCTTCCAGGAGTACGCGCTCATCGTAGAACTCTCGGCGATAGAGAACGTGATACTTCCGGCGATGGCGTTCGGCACCGCCTCGGCCGCCTATGAGAAGCGCGCTACCGAGCTTCTCGAGATCGTCGGCCTCGGCGACCAGCTCCGCCATTATCCGGATGAGCTCTCGGGCGGCGAACAGCAGCGCGTCGCGATCGCGCGGGCGCTCATCAACGAGCCCGATATCCTCTTTGCCGACGAGCCTGCCGCCAACCTCGACACGGCCTCGGCCAAGGTCGTTCTCGACCTCTTCAAGAAGCTTCAGACTGATATGGGGCAGACGATCGTGATGGTTACGCACGAGCCCGACGATCGCCGCTACGTCGACCGCGTCATCCGCCTCGAAGACGGCAAGATCGAGTCGATTGAAAGAGACGGAGGGAGGTTGTGAACATAGAGTACCTGGAATGGAACACTATGGAAAGAATGGTGCTCGACTGGCAATCTATGTCTGACTTACTTGGGCTTGATGAGGTTGAGCCCGAAATGGCTTCGTAGAGCATGGCTATTCTGGCGGTCGGGAGAAGATCTCATTACCCCACTCCTAATAGAACACGGGTTATTCCAAAGGGAGTCCTGTCCTTTTCCGGGAAGTCCAGGTACAATTTGTATGTGTCCAAAAATTCAGAGTTCCGCGCCTATCCGTTCATCCTAAAGTCCCTAGAGGATCTTGGGTGGGACATCAGGAGTCCGCTTAAACATGCGGATGGTCAGGTCTTCACGCAAAACGAAGCGCTCCATGATCGAGTTCTTAAGCCATTACTTGACGGCGGGAAGCCGGAAAATCTGGTGAAGGTCTCCGAAGGTGTCTATTGGGCAATCGAAGCTAAGGCCGAACATAAAGAGTTGGCGAAAGCAGTACGGGAGGCGCAAGTCGACTATGCAGATAAGATTAGCGCGGGAGAAAGCGTAAAATGTCCATTCGCTACGGGTGTGGCCGGGCACGAAAACACAACCTTCTTGGTTGAGACCTATTTTTTTAATGGCAAAACCTGGGAGCGTGTTCAGATAAACGGGATCGACACTACGGGCTTCATCACACGCGAGCAAGCCCTGGAAATCATCAAGAGCAACGATCCGAATGTCCGAGATCAAGAGATTTCAGCCGAGCTTTTCATAGAGAAAGCAAACACGATAAATCAGATGCTCCATGATGGCGCAATCAACAAACGCAATCGTGCTCGCGTTATCGCTTCACTCTTGCTTGCTCTGGTGAATGACGATTACATGACTATCAGCGATGATCCGACTACCCTAATCAACGATATAAACTCTCGCGTGCGCTCCCTTTTGAGCGAATACGGAAAGGAGAACTTCGCGCAAGAAATTGCAATCAGTCTCCCAACATCGCGCGATAATCATAGGAAAAACCGACGAGCACTCGTTGACTGCATCCAAGAGCTTCGGAGTATCAACATAAAATCCGCTATCAATAGCGGGTCGGACTTGCTCGGGCAGTTCTATGAGATCTTCCTCAAATACGCGAATGATGCGAAAGAGATTGGCATCGTCTTAACGCCTCGACACATCACGCGCTTTGCGGCGGATGCGTTGAGCGTGAGCGAGAAAGATTACATTTATGATCCGACCTGTGGTACGGGCGGCTTCTTGGTTGCGGCACTCGATCGCGTCAAAAAAACATCCCCTAAGGTGATAGATAGTTTCAAGAAGTCGCACATTTATGGAATGGAACAAGACCCAGAGGTTGTCGGCCTCGCTCTTGTTAACATGATTTTCCGAGGAGACGGCAACAGCAACATCTTCGAAGGCAACACTTTCGATAACTATTTCTTCAGGATCGGGGGTGAAGCAAAGCGCGTCAAACAGAAAGAGTACGAAAAAATGCTAAAGGATGGGAAAGCTCCTGAGAGGTTTATCTCGCGTACGCTGATGAACCCGCCCTTTGCGCTCTCTGATCCCGAATGGAAGTTCGTTGACCACGCGTTGGCGCAGATGGTTGATGGAGGGCAGTTATTCGCTATTCTTCCGGCATCCACCATGTCATCAACGGACGATGGACGCGGTGAGATCACATGGCGCACAAACTTGCTCAAACGCCATACGCTCAGGGCAGTTATTAAGCTATCCGACGACCTCTTCCTACCGAATGCTCACAAAGGAACTTACGCGGTAGTTTTAGAAGCGTGGAAACCTCACGATAATAAGAAAGTTCTTTGGGCGATCATGGATGATGGATTTTCCATGAAGAAGTCGAAGCGGCTTCAGAATGACAATGTGCCTTCGAACATGCCACTCATTCTTGAGAGATTGCGAGAATTCCTGTTGCTAGATAAGGAGCCTGAGAAAACGCCTAAGGTGCTTGGCTTCAAAGAAGTGAGCCTCACCGATCCGACTATGGACTGCGGCGCAGAAGCGTATCTCGACGATAATGTTGAGAGTGGAATTGATATATCCACCACCGCATCAAATCTTTTCAATGTTCTCTTACGAGAAAAGCGGCCAGATCATCTCACCCTCGCAAAAGGCAATTTCAAGGTCGTAGACATGGGAGATCTTATTGAAGATGTGTTCCGAGGAGATTGTCCGCCCCTGAACCAGTTGAGTCCTGGCTCAGTTCCTGTGATTACTACCACAGAAGAAAACAACGGGATTGGCGGGTACTTTGATCCTGGCAAGGCCACAGTCTTCGAGGATTTAATAACGATACCAGCGAACGGTTCAAAATACCGAGCGTTCTATCACCCCTACAAATTTTCAGCGGTTGCCGACATTCTCGTATGCAAACTGAAGCCTGAGTACAGCTCTCTTGAGGCCAAGTTGTTTGTGTGTTCAGCGTTTAACCAGTCTAGTTGGCGCTTTTCATACTTCCGAAAGTGCAACGAGCAAAAACTTCGCAAGGATGTAAAGATCGCTCTTCCTGTAAAAGACGGGAAGCTGGACATCGATTTCATCAAGAAAGGCCTATCAGCTGACCCGGCGTACCAAGGCCTAAAAGATGTTCTGGGCAAGTAATCGCAGATCACTATTTTATTCCGTAGTGCGCCAGAATAATTGGCAATGCCTTCAAAAATAAATCCTTGCTGTAGTTAGCGATCCAGATCAAAAGCTCTTTAACCTCGCTCCAACGGGAAGACTTTTGCTTCAACTCACTTTCGAGGGCTCTAATTTTTTCCTCTGCCTCCTTGGCTTTACTCGGATCCGGCTCGTTTTCGTGAACAAAACCCACCAAGTGGTTTACTTCTGTGGAGAGATCTATTTTTACATCAACTACTTGGGTGGCGATCTGTACATTTTTACTACCTCTTGGTCTCTCGGGCACCGAACTCTCCGTCGTCAGGAGCTCTAGTTCCTCGATCCGAAGTTTCAAAAGTCTCTGTATCCAATTTTTAGCGTCGGTGTAATCTTTTTTCCAACGATCTTCGTTAAACTTGCCCTCCTCGCCGTCATCGGAACCATCTTCATCCTCAAGCCAGTACTTGTACCTCTCGTTATCTGTGTAGCGACCCTCCGTGTCATCTTTCTCCGGCATTTTCTCAATCGCATCGTCAACATCCTCGTATTCTTTCCCACCGCCAAAACCAAGTTTCAAGAGATAGAGTGTTCGTTCCCGCCACTCCTTGAAGTTTGTATCTTTTTGCGACTGATAATGGAGTTGGCCAAGACTTATAATTTGCCGCTTCAAGCCAGCAATGATCTTAGTCAGGTTGGCACCTTCGGATCGTTTAGGAGCCATCTTTCTTGCCCTCATTTAGATAGATTACCACGATGACTACCGACGAACTCCAAGCCGTTTTGTGTTAAAATCTCAGACGCCCAAAGAGGCAGAGCCTAAACCGGTCGCTACGGCTACCGGCATGGCTCAAAGACCTGACAAGAGCAGAAAGCCCATCGTGTGGGTTTTGCCTTGTCAGGCCACGGCTGGAAACGGTCGCGCCACGCGGTGGGCTTTCTGCTACCCATTGCGCTTACTCATTAGCGCAACATCATGCCAGAACAGATTTTGAAAAAGGAGGACAAGCTCCTCTACAAGGGCGGCTTCCTCAACACCAAAAAGGGGGCGCTCGTACTCAGCCGCGCGAACCTCTCTTTCGAGACGAAGAAAGGTGCTCGCGTCTTTGAGATCCCGCTCACAGACATCGTGAGTGCAAACGCGCAGAAGGGCTATGGGAATGGCGTTGAGCACCTCATCGTGTTCTACCGCGCAAACGGCACAGAGAAAAAGGCAAAGATCGAACATCGCTCAATAAACAACTGGGCTATGGGGTTGGCCTCACGCATTGCCCCTCTCTACTTCGCCTCGTGGGAGCAGATCATCAACGACGCGCGGTTTGGGAAGTTGGGTTAGAGGCCGTTTTGAGCGGCTGGCGGGTGGCATGACTGCAGGACGACCCTAAACTCGTGTCCAAGGCCGCTTTTTAGGGCACCCAGATCCGCTTCGAGAAAATACGACATGGGCAAAACCGGTCGTTTTCTGTAGAAAGCCCCGCAAATAAGCCGATCTCTTGGAAAACAGCAATGTCGCTTTATGTCGCCTTTCTGCCAGAGCTCGCGAATAATCCGACATCGAAATCCCGAACCTTTTGCGTTCGAAAACATAGGCGCTAGGCCAAAGTTAGAGGGAAAAGGCAATGTCGGAAAATGTCGGGTACTTCTAGAAATGTCGCATTGCCCAAATGAGGGGAAGTTTAGCAAATGAGCCACATACGCCCAAAATGCGATGCGAGATTTTGCAAGATTGTTCGGTACTTACTGCACTGGTGCAGTGAAAAACCGGTTGCGATCAGCGTTGCGCTGTGATTGACTATATCCAGCCGGGCAAATTGAAAATACGGTCGTCGATAGCGGGAAGTTTTTGTCCTCCTAAGTGCAAGGAGGAGATACGCCAACATCTTCTTAAGAATTGTGGGATACGAGCAATTAAACCTGAGGGGTCGATTTTTCGACCTTTGAGGTTTGTTTGAAGCGGCCTGCAATTTCCCGGCTATATGCCGTGGTATCAGACGCAGAATTCAGGGCGGCGTTGGGATCATCTGCAGAAGAAATGACAGATGAGCAGATCCGCGACGCAAATCAGCGCATGGGCAAACTTGCCGATGCGTTGTTCGACGCGTACGCGAGCACGCTTGGCACAGAAATCGTCGTTGACCACAGCGGCGAACTCGCTGTTAAATAGCTACCCACTATGACGAACGATCGACCGACTTGCGTTATCGACTGTCGCGTAAGCGATAAACAGCAACTTCAAGGGAATGGCCTGGACGACCAGACGAAGGTTGGTATTCGCGTGGCGAACAATCGGGACTGGGAGATTCTGAAAGTATTTCGAAAGCAACATTCCGCTACCACTACCGAACGCGACGATTTCGATGAGGTGCTTGCGTGGATAAGGGCGAGCAAAAAGCCCGTTAACTTTTATGTCTGTAAATCTATTGATCGCTTCACACGCGGTGGGTATGAAGAACACATGCGGATGAAGAAGAAGTTGAAAGAGATAGGTGTCACGGTCGTAGACAGTCAAGGCATCATTCAAGACGAGAAAAATACCTTGGAGCATCTTGGGATTGAGTTTCCTTGGAGCAGGTACTCACCGGGTGAGGTCGGTGAAATGGTTGTTGCATACCAGGCAAAGGCCGAAGCGCGTGAAATCCTAACGCGGCTTATAAGCGGATCGGTGCACGCTCGCCGCAATGGATACGCCCTACGCCGCGCACCGGACGGGATGAGGAACGAGGAAGTATTTGTGGATGGAAGAAAAAGGGTTATACGACTGCCAAACGATCGAGCGCATTATTTCCGTAAGATGTTCGAGATGCGCGCAGACGGTAGGGACGATCAAGAAATCGTCGATACCCTGAACGCCATGGGATTTAAGACGATAGAAAATAAGCATTGGGATAGGAGCGACCGCGAGTATCCAAGGGTGATCGGGGTTCGCGGAGGCAACGCACTGACTGTGAAGCAAATGCAACGCTATATCGGGCAAACGGAATACGCGGGTGTCATTCACGAAAAATGGGCTGAGGTACCTGTTCGCGCTCAGTACGAAGGGCTTGTTTCCATCGACATTTTCAACAAAGCAAATCGTGGGAAGAAGTACATACAAGAAAACCCAGATGGTGAGGTCAAGATCATTTTTAACTACTCGCCCTGGGCGAAGATGAAGCGCATGAAAGATAATCCTGGGTATCCATGGAAATGCATCCTGTGCTCATTGTGCCGTTCAGAAATGCTCGGGAGCGCCTCTCGTGGCAAGTCTGGCAAGACATACCCCGCGTATCATTGCGGCGGTCATAAGACCGGGAATCGAGCACATAAAGGCATCCGTATCCCGAAGGATGAGTTTGAGAAAACAGTGAACGACTACCTCACTGGTCTTAAGTTTGAGGACGGGTTCCTTGCAGGCCTTGAACTGCACCTCGTTGATAAATACCGTTCTCGTGAGCAGGAAATACTTTTGCAGTCATCGGTCATTAGCCGGAGCGTTTCTGATCTGAAAGCTGAGCTTGCCCAGAAAGTAGAGGCCTTCGGTCTCGCAAAATCAGAAATAATGCGTCGCCATCTTGAGGGAGAGGCAGAGGATCTTGAGGCGCAGATTGAGAAGGCTGAGAGTGTGCGAACCCGCGTCGAAGTAAACGAGCGTAGCATCCGTGCATTTCGACGGCACGCAAAGCACCTTATGGAACACCCGGCGGAAATCCTTGCTAATACAAAGAGTTTGCACGACCGTAGGCGGCTTTTCGGCCTGTTCTTTGAGGAAATCCCGACCTACGACGAAATAGTTAATGGAACACCAAAACTATCTTGTATTTTCAAGCTTTCTGAGGAGTACAAGCGTACCCACGGACATTTTGTGACCCTACGGGGAATCGAACCCCGATTTACGCCGTGAAAGGGCGCTGTCCTAGCCGTTAGACGATAGGGCCGTGTACGGAAGTTACTTTATCTTAAAAACGGAAAATCCCTGACCGGGCACCGGAGACCCACCGTTAGACGATAGGGCCGTTCACTGAATGTAGCATCTTCCGTGATGAATTCAAAAATGGTAAAGTCTCAAGATTGGAGAGGTGGCTGAGTGGTCGAAAGCACCGGTTTCGAAAACCGGCAGGCCCGTAAGGGTCTCGGGAGTTCGAATCTCCCCCTCTCCGCCAGTTAGGGTACGTTATACTAGGTCGGTATGAAGAGAGTCGCTCTCGGTCTCATAATCCTCGTCGCAGTCGTTGCAGCGCTCGCCGCGTTCACGAAGATCAACAGCAGCTCGCGTTCCGCGCACCAAAGCGGCTCTTATGATGAACAGCTTGCCGCCTGCCATTCGATCCCGAACGGCTCGGTGCAGGACGAGACTGAAACGTCGCGCATTTTTATCGATCTCCCTCGCGCGCTCTATCCGGCCGATGTGACCGGCTACTTCAAAACGGTGCAGGGTGACGCGACGGCCGGGTATGTCTCAAATGGCGGTCTTCCGGGAAATAGCCTTCAAGCGACGAGTAACTGTTCTTCGACCTACTTCGAGTTCAACGGTACAGGAGAAGTCGATCTCACGGTACCGAGCATGTCTGGTGCACCTGCGTACAGCATTCATTTCATCGTGGCTCAGGAAGGTACGCCGCCGTCTCCTGCGCCCGCTCCATCCATGCAGGGGACGGTGCGCGGCACCGTTATGCTCGGCCCCACGTGCCCCGTGGAGCACTATCCGCCGGAACCGCAGTGCGCCGATAAGCCATACCGGACGACAATCCGGGTGCAGCCGGCAGATTCTTCTATTCCGTATACGACAATAACGAGCGACGCAAACGGAGCTTTCAGCGTTTCGCTCGATCCGGGCACGTATACCTTTGTTCCCGTGGGAGGTAACGGAATGCCGCCGACCTGTCGGCCGCAGCAGGTCGCGGTCGCTGCCGGGAGTTCGCAGAGCGTATCTTTGACGTGTGATACGGGGATACGGTGAATTTGACCTAAATTCTACCCCATCCAGGAATCGAACCGTGCACCGATACCAGGTGATATCATTAGTGATGATGGCATCTGGAAACATAGCTTTCATCGACGGACAGAATCTCCACCTTGGGACGAAAGAGAGTGGTTGGGCTGTCGATCACAAGAAACTTCGTGTTTATCTTCGGGATAAATACAATATCACCGAGGCCTATTATTTTCTCGGATTCGTCTCTGAAGAAAATCAGGATTTATACGACGGCCTTCAGAAGGCCGGCTTCATCCTTTCCTTCAGAGAACACTCCTCGGCACTCCGTGGTAACAAGAAAGGAAACGTCGACTCCGATATCATATTCGGCATAATGAAGAAGATGGTAGAGAGCGAACCTTTTGAGAAAGTCTTTATCGTCTCCGGCGATGGCGACTACAAGAAGCTCGTTGATTTCCTGATCAAGAAAGGGCGTTTCGGAAAGATGCTTTTCCCGAACAAGGCTTTTGCTTCATCGTTGTACAAAAGCCTTGGCGGTGAATTCTTCGATTATCTTGAAAACACGGACGTGAGGAGGAAGATAGAGTATCTGCATAAATGAAAAAGGCCCCTTAGGCAGTAGGCCGTTCGGGTCCTCTTTCGTATTGATTCTTAGCCATTATACACTCGAGACGCGCAAGGTCAATGGATTGTGCAGTTAACACCTTGGGGTGACAAATTAGTCACCGAGAGGTGACAGGTGTTAACTGCACAAACTTTTGCAGAAATCTGAAAAACGATTTAGAATTTTCTCATGAAAGGATACCTCATCAATATCGAACAAGCGACTAAGGAAAACACCGATTATCGCCGCGTGCTCTACACGGCGCGTAATAGCCAGCTTGTGCTCATGCGGCTGCGCCCGGGCGAGGAGATCGGCGAGGAAGTGCACCACCTTGATCAATTCATCCGCTTTGAGACAGGCGAAGGGAAGGTGGTCCTGGACGGGGTAGAGCATGCGGTCGCTGCCGATACGGCGGTCGTCATCCCGCAGGGTACGCGCCACAATGTGATCAACACCGGAGTAGGCGATCTCAAACTCTATACGGTCTATTCGCCTCCCGAGCATAAAGACGGGACCGTGCATCCCGCAAAATCAGACGAACGCGAAGAGCATTTTGACGGAAGAACGACGGAATAACGAACTCGGCTCTTCGAAACGCGATCTCCAGTTGTCCAGAATCGTGCTATACTGGAGTTATCGTTCATGCGGCATACCGACCATTCTTTCGGTGAAGGGTACCCGATACAGAGCGAGATTTCGCCCGAAAAGGACCCTACGCTCCGTGCGCGCGAGATCGCGCGGCAGGCCGGTTTCGAGTACGCGCTGCGAACGCTCCGCGAACAGGATCTGCTTGCAAGGGAAGTCGCGCGCGTGAAAGCGCTCTACGAAAGACAGCTTTTCGACGCGGAATCATTCATGACGGAGGCGATATGGGAGGCTTTTACCGTCATCGAGCTCTTCCACCCTGAGACTGCCGATCATTGCGCCGAGACGTATCGTCTTGCGCGCGGGAAGGTCGAACGGCAGCTTTTCGGAAGCAAGGTGCATTTCGCGGAACTGTTCGACGAAGAGCGCATAACGCTTCCGGTCTTCTACCGAGCCTGTCTTCTGCATGACATCGGGAAAGTGGATATCCCGTATGACCTCATCGCAAACACGGTAACCGACGAAGAGTGCGCGTACTTGCTGAACTTGCACCAGGATGATGCGCTCGTGCACGCGGCGCTCGCGCGCAACCACGTGTCGGAGACCGCCGATCCCGAGGCTCTCGTCCGCGCTCTCATGATGACGGGGCGTCGGCCGAAGGATATCGCGCCGGCGACGCTCCTCCTTCCGCCGCGCACGGTAGACGCTCTGGTAAAGCAGGGCATCGACGCGAACCAGACGCTCGCAGAACTCATCCGTCCGCACGAAGAGCACTCCGCGTCCATCCTGTCCGCGCTCGGCTTCCCCAAGGAGAGCGATCTCGCCGCGCGCCACCACAACTATCGGAACCTTCCGGTCGAGACGCCCATTGCCGTCGGGGGTCTCGGGGTAAGCGTCGACGTCGCGGAGATACTGCATCTCGCCGATGTGGAGCAGGCGATGAGGGCCCAGCGCGGGTACAAGCCGTCCTCGACCGCTCTGGAAGCGATGGTGACGCTCATCCGCCATGCAGAGCGCGGCATCGTGCACACGGATATCACCAGCGTGTGGGTGCGCGACGAAGTCGAGCGTCTGTACCCGGACGAAGCGGCATTCGAGAAAGCGATGCAGGATCCGGCCGAGAGCGCGCATCTGGCGACCATCGCCGCCTTCCTGGAGGAACACAGCCTCGTGCACCTTGGCAACCGCGCGATAGCGGTTTCTGCCCCCTCGGTACGCTCCGTCTAGGCGCGCGCTCCCGCTATTTCCGCGGCGGGCGCTCTCTCCAGATGGAAGGCGCGAGATGCAGCAATTCCGGCAGGCGATTTACGTAAGGTATGTAGGGGAAGAGGATGAACACGAGCATGATGAGCCCGAGAATGATCGCCGCGTCGCGATCGCCGTACGGGTTGCTGAGGAGATTAAAGGCGCTGTTCACGATGCCCAGGGGAGCGAGCCACCAGGAGCCGGGAGGAAGCTTGAGCACGCTCCCCGTCTCGTCTTTTGTCATGCCCCACTCGGCGGTGCTCATGTTAAGCGATGCCGCCTTGTCGTGGAGCGCTCCTGTGTCGTCGAGGAAGCGCAAGACATACGTATCGTTCGCGTTCGGGTTTTCCTGGTTCAAGAGAGATTCGTACAGTCCGCTTTCCGCCATCGGCAGAAGCGTGTCGAGCATCGAAATGACGGGGTTTGTCGTGCTTGCGAACGAGCTCGTGTCCGGAGCGGCGGCGTATTGCTTGGCTTGCTGGATATCCGCCTCTTGCGCGGCCGCGGACTCGTTCTCGAATGCCGTCCACGCGTTCGGTCCCTCTCCGTTTACCAGGTACCGTTCATACGGGTCTACTACGTAGGCCTTCCTGGTGTCGAATGTGTACGGATCGATAGAGTCGAAATAGGTTGCCGTATCCGAAGTATGGTCGAATTCCTGCAGGAGCGTCGTCGCCATGAGGGTCGGGTCCTGCCGCGCGACGTCCATGATGCGTACCGGCGGGACGTACGGGGAGTGGAAGAAGGACGCGAGCGCCAGAATAAGCGCGACAAGTATGCCGCCGCGGATGAAGAGTATCCGGTGGTCCGCGTCGACCATCCTGTACGGAATGTCTTTGCGGTATGGCCGCGCGATGCCATAGGTGTGCTCGAGCAGATAGTGGGCGATAAAGAGCAGGAATATGGCGAGCGGGATTATGGCGATATGAAGCGCGAAAACTTGCGTGTAATTGAGAGGGTTTATCCAGTAACCCAAGTGCGTCCCGTTCCAGAAGTCGGCTCCGGATACCGCGCGATACTGGGAAGAGAAGTCGCCGCGCAGACCGTAACCGAACTCCGTCTGAATGAGGATCAGGCAGAAAATGGTCGCGCCGAAGACCCACACCATCCTTCGCGGCGCCTTGAAGCCGCTTGTGGTCAGTCCGACGAGGATGTGCAGGATAAGTACCGCGATGAGCGCCTGTACTGTCCACAGATGCACGCTGCGGAAGAAGATACCCCACGGGTTCGTGAGCCACCATGTCTGGCCCATGAATGCCATCAGGATTCCCGTTGTCGCGAGTATCACGAGGCACGTAAGCGCCATGAATCCGAGCGAATAGAATATCTTGTTGCCGTAAGAGGGCAGCCGGTGGAAGTACACCTTGTCCACGAGCGTCTTAAACGCATTGGTACGCGCGTCGTATTCGTCCTGAGTGGAGTTTCGCTCCTCGTCCATGAAATTTACCTTAACATACCGCGTCGCATATTTAATCCCCCGTCATTGGCATCGGTACTTGTGAATCCGGCCTGCATGTACTATCCTATACACGTAGGTCGAAACCCATTGCCAGCTAATCTACTGGGATGGGTTTGTTTTTTCTCATACGAGAAGAAGACAAGCCCGTGCCACTAAATCCAAATGGATCAGGATACCGCAATGCCGGCTGCAGAGCCGACGATGCCGAACGAAGAGGGAATGGTTGCGCCGGAAGCGATGCCGGAGACCCCCGAGACTTCCGAGGAAGCCGCCGCATAAGTTCCCCTTGTCTTGAGTTTTGAGAAAAACAGTCCGCGCCAAAAGCGCGGACTGTTTTTCTACGGTTACTGCTTCTTTATCCAGAGGTAGATGTCTTCGAGCGCTTTCACGCCGTCTCCTGCGGCGATGTTGTTCTGGTGATAGAGCTCATCGGTGCAGTCGCCCGCAGCCCAGAGGCCGTCGATGTTTGTCCGTTGCGTGCGAGGATCGACTTTCACGCGCTTTATCGCGTCGAGCTCGACGATGCCTTCGGCAAAGTCGGTATTCGGGATGACGCCCGCCTCGACAAAGATACCGGTGACGGCGATATCTTTCGTCTCGCCCGAATCTTTGTCCGTATAGGTAAGGCCGGTTACGAACTGTTCGCCCGTGACCTCGGTCGGTTCGGCATGCCGGATAACGCGTATATTCGGGTGCATGCTCGCTTTCTCGACCGTGACCGGATCGGCCTTGAATTCTTTATGCCGGTGGATGAGCGTGACGGACTTCGCGTAAGCGAGAAGCTGCAGCGCAGTCTCGAAGCCGGCATTGCCGCCGCCGATGACCGCGACGTCCTGATCGGCGAAGAGGGGGCCGTCGCAGGAGGCGCAGTACGTGACGCCCTTGTTCTCGAACTTTTCCGCGCCGGGAATGGCGAGTTTCCGACGGCTGGCGCCGGAAGCGACAAGCACCGCTTTCGAGAAATACTCTTTCCCCGTTCTCGTTTTTATCGCAAATCCTTCCGCGCTCTTTTCGAGTGAGACGACTCTTTCACCGAGCGCGAGCGTTACGTTATCGCCCTTCAACGCCTCCAGATGCGTCTGGAACGATTTCGCGAGATCCGCGCCGCTTATTCCCGTTTTCCCGATCCAGTTCTCGATGTTGTCCGAGACGGTCGATTGTCCGCCGATCTCTTCCGCGACGAGGACGGTCTTCAGCCGTTTGCGCGCCGCGTATACGCCCGCCGCAACGCCTGCCGGTCCGCCGCCGATGATGATGAGGTCATTCATACATGCAGTATGAAGCATAGGTTCGTGAGTCGCAAGACGGTATTATATATATATAGGAAAAGCCTTCGCGGAGCGAAGGCTTTTAATGTAATGCGTATTGTTGGTTTATCATCCTCTTCTTTCCTCGAATTGCCGTATGTTCCTCTCAAGCCGCCGGAGTTTGAGTTTCTCGGAGTTCTCCTTGAGGAATCTATAGGCTTTCCGAAGGGGGCGCACGAGGTATACCGCTGCTCGTCGTCTCCAGAAGGCGAGGCGATTTTGGGGCGGGAGGGCGTATCTGCTGTTCACGAATTCCCAATCCGCCGGGCTTCTGAAGAGTCCGCCGTCTATGTCCACTGCAACACATCCGGTCGCGATGACGTATGTGTCGCTATCGCCGAGCTTATCGCCGCATCGACACGCAGCATCGATTTCTGTAGCGGGATATCTGTAAGAAGAGAAGTCTTCCTTTCGGGAAAGAAAATAGTCTTCGAGGCCGCGCATACGGTACCGCGTACCGACAACGAGGCAACACTTCACCCGAAGCTTCCCTGACGAATGGCAGGTGAGAACGAATTCCTTACCGTTAAGACGCCTGACTATCGTCCGCTGCACGGCATCCTCCTTGTTGTCAGACCAATAGGTCACGAGCATCCTCAGGATCCTCTTTTGCCTGATTTTTTCCGCGGTAAATTGCAGCAGCTCCCTGTCGGACAGTTTCCAGCCGAGCGCGATGCTCGGATGTCCGGGCAGAGCGCTTCTTCTCCTCACGCGCGCAACGATACTGATACCGTCCGTCGCCAATGGCTTCGGGCGTTTCTCCGTTTCTGAATCCATGACATTCCTCCTTGCAGATAGGACAAAATGAAGGCATCAGCAGAAGAGCCGCTTTCTCCTTCTCCGGATAAACGTATACCACGACCGGCGTCGCGAAGCTACTTCTTATGTCTGCGCAGGAATGCGGGGATAGCGCCCCATGCCTCGTCATCTTCCGGGATCACCGGGGTCTCTTCGCGTTTCTGGGGCGTCGCGGTTACCAAGGGTTCTTCCTTTTCCTTCTCGACGGAGAGGAGCGGTTCGCTCTTTTTCGATTCGCGCTTGCTTTCGTTCTTCTCGCCCTCCTGCTTCTCGTCGCTCTTTAGGATCTCGTGATAGATGCGGCCGCGTTCTTCCGTGCGCCCTTCGGCCGGCAGGGAGAACAAGGAGCGCTCGAGGCCGCCGTGCGAAGCATGCGCCGCGCTCTCGGGGAAACCGGTTGCGATGACGATGATGCGGATCTGCCCCTTCTTGAGCTTTTCGTCATGCATCATGCCGAAGATGACCTTCGCGTTCTTATCGACGGATTCGTTTATGACTTTCGCAGCCTCCTGCACTTCCATGATGCCGAGGTCGTCGGAACCGGCAACGACGAAGAGGATGCCCTTCGCGCCCTTGATGGAGACGTCGAGGAGCGGAGAGTTGACCGCCTGCTGCGCGGCTTCCTTGGCCCGTCCGTCGCCTTCGGCGATGCCGATGCCCATGAGCGCGGGTCCCGCGCCTTCCATGATGGCTTTTATGTCGTTAAAGTCGGTGTTGATTTCGCCCGGCGTCGTGATGATGTCGGAAACTCCCTCGACCGCTTGGCGCAAGATCTCATCGCACAGGGCGAAAGCGTTTTTCGCCGAAGTCTGCATATCGACGATGGAGAGCAGCTTGTCGTTCGGGATGACGATGAAAGCATCGACCTCTTTCTTGAGTTCGGCAAGGCCGCGCTCGGCGATGTCTTTGCGCTGCGCTCCCTCGAAAGAGAAAGGCTTGGTGACGACCGCGATGACGAGCGCGCCGACCTCTTTCGCTATTTTCGCTACGATGGCCGAAGCGCCCGTACCGGTACCGCCGCCCATGCCGCAGGTGATGAAGACCATATCGCTTCCCGAGAGCGCTTCCTGGATCTCTTGGCGCGTTTCCTCGGCGGCGCGCCTGCCGAGTTCGGGGTTCATGCCGGTGCCGAGTCCGCGCGTGAGGTTCTTGCCGATGTGTATCTTGCGTTTCGCGAGCGAGCGGTGGAGGTCTTGCGCGTCGGAGTTGACCGCGATGAATTCGACGCCGCGGACTTTCGATTCGATCATGTGATTGATCGCGTTCTTGCCCGATCCGCCCACGCCGACCACGCGAATCCGTGCGAAAGTCTCAATCTCCGGCTCTACGCGTTTCGACATATATAAAGTGTGTTCCCGCTATGATAACAGAATCGTACCGTATGCAAATATTGACATTTCTCAAATACGGATTCCTCTTCAGGGGAGGAATTGCTGAAAGAACTTCCCGAAGAAGTCGCGGAAGCTCTTTTTCGGAGCGCTCGTGTCGCCGGTAAGCCCCCACAGCGCGAGGCCGTAGGCAACCGCCCAGGTCGCGTCGCGGATTTTCGTATCGGCAGGGAGGCGGAACTCCGCAAGCCGCGCGGGAAGCTTAAGAGATCCTTTCGCGATATCGCTTATGGAGCCGATGCCGGCGCCGCCGCCCGATATGATGATGCCGGCAGGCAGAGGTCCTCGGCGGCCGAGCGATTTCAAGTGCTTGTCGATGAGCGCGAACATGGTTCCAAGACGGCTCGCGATGAGATCGTCGACTTTCTTGCGCGGATACATTTGTCCCGAAAGCCTGCCGATCTTCACCCGCTCCGCTTCTTCGAGAGAAATGCGGAATCCGAGCGCGATGTCATCCGTGATGTGGCTCGAGCCCATCGGGAACACTTTTACCGAAATCGGGATATTCTCGTCATAGACGACGATCGAGGCCGTCTCGGCGCCGATATTCGCGAGAACGCATCCTTTCATCTTCTGGTCCCCTTCGAGGAGCACGTATGAGCCCGCAAGCGGGGATGCCATCTGGTCTATGACTTCTATGTCTGCGTCTTCGACCGCCTGCGAGAGCGCGTCCTTGTGCTGGGAAAGGCAGGTGGTGAAAAGATACTCGGCTTCAAGACGGACGCCTTTCATCCCCACAGGGTCGCCTAGTACCTTTGCGTCGTCGACGCGGTACTCGAGCGGGATGCTGTGGAGCACATACCGATTAAGGAAGGCAGGTGCCGCGGCCTCGCGTGCGGCTTTCCCGACTTTCTCGATATCAAGCGCGGTTATCTCCTGGTCAGCCCGCGAGATGATGACGCTTCCGGTCGCGCGCGCCTCATCGAGCGAAATGCCGCCGATAGCGAGAAACCCCGAGCGAATAGGTACGCGCGCGACGGATTCCGCCTGTCGTTTCGCCTCGAGGATGCTCGCGACGACTTCTTCTTTATTGACGATGTACCCGTGCCGCAGCCCTTTGCTCTCGGCAAGCCCCGTACCGAGGATGCGCAGCTGGCGCATGCCCGCGCGTTTATCCGCGAGTTCCTCGATGACGACCAGTTTTACCTGGTACGTGCCGATGTCGATTCCGGTGGCGATGCGTCGGGGCATGAGAGTGGGTGCGTACGGCACTCTTGGCGAATTGCGCCAAGAGCTTTCGTTCGCGTTCCTCCATCGTAACGCCATGTGCCAAGCCTTTCAAATGCAGCAAACCGTGGATAAACAGATAGAGTACGAATTCCCGCTCGTTCATCCCGTATGTCGGAGCTTGTTTTTCCGCTTCCCGAAGGCAGATGATTATTTCGCCGCTCCGTGCCCCGAGAGCGTATGAAAGGACATTCGGTATGTAAGACTTGTCGCGGAGCCGCTCATTCAAAGAGAGCGCTTTCGCGGGTCCGACGAAGACCAGAGAGATATCCCAGTCCGGAAGCACCGTTCCCGAGATCGTCCGATACGCAAAACGCGGCACCGTAGCGCGCCGCGTAAGATTCTTGACGGAAACGCTCGCCATTCGCTAGCGTTTGCCGCGCGTCTTTCGCGCCGCCGGATCGATTTTCCCGAGCTTCACCAGATCGTCATATCTCTCGCGCCGCATTTTCGAGATAAGCGCGCGCTTGTGATTGACGTTTTTCGATTTGGTGCGCTGCCAGTAGCGCCGGTCGCGTACCTCGTGCACGAGGCCGAGCCCTTGCGCGCGGCGGGTAAAACGGCGAATAAGCGCGGAAGAACTCTCGTTCTTTCCGCGACGGACTTCGACTCGTATGCCGGCGGCTACCATGTGGAACGATTCTACCACGACAGAGCCTCGATTGTCTACTACAGAGGAATAAAGCGGCCGGCTTCGCGGTGCCTTACGATATGGCTTTCAAACGTTCGACAAGGCCCGAAAGCGGGAGCACGGTGTTTTCCTGCGTTTGCCGATTCCGGAGGATCGCGGAACCTTCGAGCGCTTCCTTGCGCCCCATGATGAGGATGTAGGGGCTCTCGCGCCGCTCGGCGAGATGCAGCTGCTCGGTCAGCGATTCGATGCCGATATCCTGCGCCAAGGGGACATGCGCGCGGCGGAAGTCTTCGGCAAGCCGTATCGAGAGCCGTTTCGCCTCGTCGCCGATATGCACGAACGAAAAGCGCGCCCGCGCGGGCGCTGCCTTCACGGTGACCCCGCCATTGCTCGCCACCTGGAGCACCGCGCCGATAGCGTTAAAGGGCGCGTGAGGGAAAAAGTGCCGCGTGAGATCGTTATAGCGCGAACCCCACGCGATGCGCCGCCCGCCTGCGACAAGCTCAAAGCAGGTATCGCTCCAGACGTTGCCGCGGCTCAAGAGATCGCGGGAAAGCTCATAGGATGTTTCGGTCATCTCAAGGTATTCGAGCAAGTCCTCAAAACGTTTCCGGCTCATATCCGAAAGGTATTCGGTCGGTGCCGGCAGGTCTTCCGCGCATTCGCGCGCTATGGCGAGCTCGGCTGCCTCGAACGCGTCGCGTTTCGCGCAGGTTACGCACTCTTCGGGCAGCAGGTTCGCGCGTTTCTTGAAGAACGTGCTCAATTCGCGCGCGTAGCGCACCCGGGTTTCCTTATCGCCCATGGAGTTGATGCGTATGATGGGCTCCTCATGGAAAAGATCGCGCGAAAGCGCGAGAAGCGCGTGGATGATGACGGCATCCGCGATCGCGCGGTCTGTGCCGAGCGCGTGGAACTGTATCACCGCTTTTTTTTGCGCCGGCCGCCCCGGAGCGATATTCGTGTGCCAGATGAAGAGCGGTTGCCGCGCCGTCGGCGTGACGGCGGCATTCTGAAGCTGTCTCAAGAAACTCGTTACCGTCTCGGCCACAGGATCAAGCGTGAGACTCGCGAGTGTTTCCGGATAGGCCGCACTCTTGCGCGCACCGCCGCGCGTCTTCGCCGTAATGGTCTCGAGAGGAGTGAAGCCGTAATATTGTCCGACTGCTCGCGTCTTTCTCAAGAGTTCTTCCGCCGGAATGACGTCGCGCATCATGGTGCCGTTAACGGTGTTGTCGTGGGCGCGGTTATGCTTGGAGAGGATGTATAAGATACTGCTCCCGGGAAGAAGCCGATTCTTGAGAGCGGCAAGAGCCGTAGGTCGACGCGCCCGATAATGTCCTTCCTTGGCAAAGGACCCCATACGCGGCTGTCGGAGCTATTGGGGCGATTGTCGCCCATGACGAAATATTCTCCGGAAGTGAGCGTAACGCTCTTCGTGTATGTCGCGTCTTCGCTTACGACATACGGCTCGGCGAGCGTGAACGTGCGTCCCGCGACCGTCGTGATAGTGACGACGCCGCGATTGATGGAGACGGTTTCGCCCGGCAGCCCGATGATGCGCTTGATATAGAATATGGAAGGATCGCCCGGATAGCGGAAGACGATGACATCGCCGCGTGCCGGCGCCTGGAAGTCGTAGACCAGCTCGTCGACGATAAGGTAGTCGAGATTCTCGAAAGTCGGGTGCATCGACTCTCCGTCGACGACAAATGGAGACACCACGAAGGCGCGGATTGGGATGACCACGACCACGATAAGGAGCGCGAGGGTGAAAAGATCCTTCAGAAGACCCTTTCCATTGTCAGACATGTGCGCATTGTACGCGGTTCGTTACGGTGCGCAAGGGTATCGTTTCTTGTATGTTAGGATTTTCGAATGGCGTTCGTCATCGTCGGACTCGGGAACCCGGGAAAAGAGTATGAAAAGACGCGGCACAACGCGGGACGGAGCGCGGTGGAGCTCGTGGCAAAGGACGAAAGCTTCGATGAATTCGTTTTCAATAAGACAAGTAACGCGCTCGTTGCGAAAGGCGCGGTCGCTGGAGAAAAAGCGACGCTCGTCCTGCCCGAGACGATGATGAACCTCTCGGGGAAGGCGGTTGCGGCGTTCGTGAAGAGCCCAAGGGCGGCAAAAAACCTCCTCGTCATCCACGACGACCTCGATCTTCCTTTGGGCACTGTAAAAATGGTCTTCGGACGCGGGAGCGGCGGGCACAAGGGCGTCGAGAGCATCATGCGCGCCATAAAGACCAAAGAGTTCGCACGCATTCGCATCGGCATTTCAGCGGCAGGGAAGCGGCATCAGGCGAAAAAGGTTTCGGGGGAAGAGAAAGTGATCAAGCACGTCATCGGCAAGTTCAAGCCGGCTGAAGAAGCCGCCCTCAAGAAGGCGCTCAAGAAATCTGTCGAGGCAACGCAGCTCTTCGCCGCCGAAGGCATCGAAGCCGCGACCATGTTCGCGAATACGCGCTAGGATAGCCGTAACAAGATTTAACCTTGTTCAAATACGAAACGCCTGCAGCGCCGTAAGGCGCCGCAGGGTTCGCTTCATTATGATCGCGCGAAGCGCGATTATTTCTTCTTCGCGAAGGTGAGCGTCATGCGCTGCTCCTTCGGCTCGAAGAGCGAGATGGTGAAAGGATACGTCTTCCCGAGCTCGAGCGTCTCGCGGAGCGCCGCCGGAGTCTCGAATTCGGAGACATGCACGAGA
>JAJXUQ010000030.1 GCA_021782685.1 bacterium | reverse complement strand
GTTGTTCCCGTTCTCGTCGCAGTAGGCAGACGCTCCCACATTGCCGTTGACGTCGAGGCCCAGGTTGGTGGCGGGGCTTGTAGTGCCGATGCCGACGTTGCCAGAGGGGATGAGGAGGCCGATCGGAGAGGCACCGACGTTGACGACGAGCGAACCGTTCTTCTGTTGCCAGCTCGGGCCAACGTCGAGCGGGGCGTCGGCATTGTTGCTTGGAGGGGCGGAGGCGGGTTCGGTGAAGGTCTGGGCGAAGGCGTTCATGCCGAAGGAGACAGCGGCGGTGACTACGACTGCGAAGGCGGGGAGAAGGAGGCGTGATTTCATATCGTTATTTTAAAAAAGTTAAGCGGGCATGAGAGCCATACCTTCGTAAGTATAAAGCTGCCCAGTGCGGTCAGAGAGGACGGGGTGGGGATAACCGGATCTCTGTTGCGGATAGAACCCAAGGACGTATAATGACAGGAGCCGTCACCCTTGCCTATGAACGCACTTGAGCGGGAGCGTATCGTTGTGTCTGTCGGAGGGTCTTTGATCGTCCCTGACGGTATCGATACCGATTTTCTTGCGCGCTTCAAGAAGCTCATTCTCGATAAAGTGCAGCGAGGGTTTACGTTCTCCATCATCGCCGGCGGCGGGAAGACCGCGCGGCATTACCAAGAAGCGGCAAACGCCGTCACTCCCCTTTCGCGTCACGATCTCGACTGGATCGGCATCCATTCGACCCGGCTCAACGCGCAGCTCTTGCGCAATATATTCGTCGGCTATGCGCACCCGCAGATAATCAAGAATCCGACGATCGACATAGAGGCGGATGAACCAATCATCATTGCCGCCGGCTGGCAGCCGGGCTGTTCGACCGACTATGACGCCACCCTCATGGCGAAAAACATCGGCGCACGGCGCCTCGTGAACCTTTCCAATATCGACGGCGTCTATGAAAGCGACCCGCGCAAGAACCCGGATGCGAAAAAGATAGAGAAGATTTCGTGGGCAGAATTCAGAAAGCTGATCCCCGAGGAGTGGTATCCGGGACTCTCTTCACCGTTCGATCCCATCGCCGCGAAAGAAGCCGAAGCACTTAATCTCGAGGTCGCCGTCATACACGGCGCGCACCTCGAAGAATTCTCGAACTACCTCGACGGCAAACCCTTCGTCGGGACGGTTATTTCTTAGCGAACCACTTCGCGATCGGGATAAGCAAGGGTGCCGAACGCGTGATGGAAGAGAAGGTGCCGGCGACGACGCCGACGAGCATCACGAGCGCGAAGTCGCGCGTCGCGGGCGCACCGAGGAAGATGAGCGCGAGGAGCGCGAGCGCCACCGTGAGCGCCGTGTTGATGGAGCGCGTCATCGTCTCATTGATGGATTTCCCTATCGTGACTTCGAACTCTTCACGCAGGCCCGCCTTCTGGTTCTTCGCGAGGTGTTCGCGTACGCGGTCGAAAATGACGATGACGTCGTTCACGCAGTAGCCGAGAAGCGCGAGGAGCGCGACGATGAAGAGCGAGTCCACCTCTGCGCCGGTAAAGCGGCAGAGCGCCGCATAGAACCCTGCGGGCACGATAAGGTCGATCGAGAGCATCGCCACGACGGTGAGCCCGTAACCCCATGAAGGCACCGGGCGCGAAACCTTGCGGAACGCGAACGCGAT
Source organism: bacterium (assembly GCA_021782685.1). Taxonomy (GTDB): domain Bacteria; phylum Patescibacteriota; class Minisyncoccia; order Phycocordibacterales; family Phycocordibacteraceae; genus C7867-001. The sequence continues at coordinate 4,912 of JAJXUQ010000030.1, read as the reverse complement.
ATAGAGCACGATAGCGAGAACGACGGCGAAGAGCGCCCACAGCGCTTTATGCGTAAACTGGCTGCCGAGAGCCGGACCGACCGAGGTGTACGAGAGCTCGGTAGTGGAAGCGTCGGCGGAGAGCGCGGCGAGTATCGCGTCGTGCTCTGCCGGCGTGAGCGTGCGCGTGCGGATCGAGACGGCCTGCGCGTCCATCTCGCGCACCGAGACGGCGCCGAGAGGAACCAGCGCGACCTGCTTTTCTATCGTCGCAAGCGGCGGACGCCCGTCCTGATAGCTCACCTGCATGAGGGAACCGCCGGTGAAGTCGATGCCGAGCGGCAGGCCCCACACGGCGATAGCGCCCAGAGCGGCGGCGAGGATGAGGCCGGTAAGCCAGAAGAAGAACTTGCGATGTGCGACGATAAACATACTTATTCTTTAGAATTACGGAAGCCCGAGCCGAGCAGGAACCTCCATTTCCCGCTCCTCTCTTCCGGTACGAGCGCGAGAAGATAGATGCGCGAGACGGAAACGGCGGAGAGGAAGGAAGCGAGCACGCCGAGCACGAAGACGAGCGCGAAGCCCTGCACGATGGAAGTACCGAGCCAGAAGAGGATGATGCCCGAGATGAGCATAGTGAGATGGCCGTCGCGAATAGCGGTCCACGCGCGCGTGAAACCGATATGCACCGCTTCGCGCGGGTTCTTGCCGGCGCGCAGCTCCTCCTTGGTACGCTCGAAGATAAGCACGTTCGCATCGACCGCCATGCCGACGGAGATTATGAGTCCCGCGATGCCGGAAGCCGTAAGCGTAATCGGAATTGCCTTGATGACCGCGAGCATGAAGGCGAGATATTCCGCAAGCGCGACCGCGGCAATAAGGCCGGGAAGGCGATACCAGGCGATCATGAAGAGCGCGACGATGACGAAGCCGACGATACCGGCGATGACGCCCGCCGCGATGGCCGCCGCGCCCAAAGTAGGACCGACAGACGAGCTGCTTTCAAGGGTGATGGGTACCGGAAGCGCGCCGAAATTGAGGTTGCTTACCAGGTCGCGCGCTTCGACTGCGGTGAAGTGGCCGGTGATAGTCGCCTGCCCGCCCGGGATCGCTTCCTGAATGACCGGCTCGGATATGGGCTGTCCGTCGAGGAAGATGGCGAGCGTCTGCCCGACGTGCTCGCTCGTGATCTTCTCGAAGAGCTTCGCGCCCTCGCTATTGAAATTGAGCAGCACTTGCGGAGCGGCGAGGCCGGCAGTCGCGCCCGAGCCGAACTGGAGCGCGGCGCTCGCGAGGTACCGACCGGTGAGACCGGTCGCTATGTACGTGACTTGCGTCGTGGTGCCGACGGTCGTCGTGGTCGCAAGCTTGAACTCAAGGGTCGGCGTCTTGCCGAGCGCCGCCACTGCGGCTTTGATATCGGTTACGCCGGGCAGATCGACGATGAGACGGTCTTCGGTCGTGCCCGAGAGCGCGTTCGCCTGTTCGGTCTGTACGAGCGGCTCCGCGACGCCGAAGAGGTTCACGCGCCGCTCGATGACGCCTTGCAGGGCCGAGAGCGCGCCGGAGCGCTCCCCGGGAGGCGTCTGGCTCATATCGGCTTTGTAGATAAGCTCCGTGCCGCCCGCGAGGTCGAGCCCGAGCTTGAAGCGATACGCGCTCGTCGGGTCCGTTTGGGTCGTCCAGACGAAATATGCAAGCAAAAGCCCCGCGATGAGGGCAACAGAAGCAAACACCCGGAAACGAGTCATGGGGAGAGTATAGACGAAATGATAGAAAACGAAAATCTTGCGTATATGCGGATTCGTTGTGTCGTCCGCATCAGGTTCCCGAGAACGAGGCGAGCGCACGGATCGTCTTGATGGCGATGGCGAGATCAAGCCCGAAGGAGCGATGCTTCAGGTAGTACAGGTCGAGCGAGAGCTTCCGCCGCGTGCGCTCGACATCCGCCGGCCCGCGCGGCGCGTCGTAATCATGGATCTGCGCCCAGCCGGAGAGGCCGGGGGCGATCAGGTGGCGCATCCGGTATTGCGGAATCTCACGCTCGTAGATCTCGGCTATCTTCGGAAGTTCCGGCCGCGGGCCGATAAAAGAGAGATCGCCCGTCAGCACGTTCCAGAGCTGCGGCAGCTCGTCGATGCGCGTCTTGCGCAATATCCGTCCGAGCGCGGTCACGCGATTCTTCTTTTGGAGCCCCGGGTCGCCGTGATCATTGAAGAGCATGGTGCGCAGCTTTATGATGCGGAAGATGCGGCCGTTCTTGCCGATGCGCTCGTGCCGGATATACGGCGTACCGCTTTCCAGAGCAAGGAGGAGCGTCGCGATGGCGATGAACGGGAGAGCGATGACGGCGCCGATCACCGCGAGCGCGATGTCAAAGGAGCGCTTGGCGATATCATACGGTGCGCGGCGTTTCGAGAGAGATTCGAACAATTGCACGGCAACAAGGTGCGCCAAAGGGACCCGGTCGAATATCTCTTCATACAGCGACGCGAATTCCAGGAAGATGACGCCGTCCGCCATGAGGCCGTAGAGCGCGGGAAGATCGCGTACCACTATTGGATCGGACGTGTCGATGACGACGATGCGGACGTCGGTCTTGTCGCCTGCGGCGAGCGCGCCGAGGACGCCGCTCTCCGAGAGGCCGCTCGGCTCTATGCGGTCCGCAAACCGGATGAGGTATCGGCCGTTCCCGTTCACTTCGTCGTAAAGCTCAAGGACGGCAGGACCGGATCCGACGAGGAGCGCCGGCACGCGTTTGCTTTCCTGCAGCTCGTAATGCATGCGATAAAAACGCCACGCGCTTTCGGCCGCGACCGATACGACGAGATAGAGCACGAGGATGGTCTTAGGAGCGATGGAGAGCGGGAGGATGAAGAAGAGCACCGCGGCGATCATCACGGTCGCGGCCTGCGCGCCGAGGATGCGCACGCTCATGACACGGCGCGTCGGGCGCGTCTGCTTTTCGTAGAGGCCGGCGATGTAGAAGACGATCAGGGAAATGAAGAACATGGGCAGGAACGGGACCAGGTTCGCCTCGAAGTAACTGGGAGGGGGTACGGCGAAGTTCCGTACAAGAAGCGCGACCCAGAGGGACGCGGCTAATATGAGGAAGTCTCCGGTGAGGAGGAGGATCGTTTCGCGGCGGTCAAATGCCATGGATACGGATACTATAACGTGAAAACATATTGTACAGTTGCGCGTATGGACGAGCTTGCCGGCAAGAAGATACTTTTCGTCATAACGAAATCGAACTGGGGCGGCGCCCAGCAATACGTCTATACGCTCGCAACCCGCTTCAAAGAGGCCGGCGCGGACACCGCGGTCGCGTTCGGCGGGACGGGAGAGGCGGGAGCTTCCGCGGGCATCCTTGAGGCGCGCCTCAAGGATGCCGGGGTGCGGACGATCTTCCTCAAGTCTTTCGCGCGCGACGTGAGCGTCGCGCGCGAGTATTCCGCCTTCTTCGAGCTGCTCCGCGTGCTGCGCACCGAGAAGCCGGACGTGCTCCATCTGAACAGCTCGAAAGCCGGCGGCCTCGGCGCGCTCGCCGGACGCATCAGCGGCATACGCAGGATCGTATTCACCGCGCACGGTTTCGCCCATCGCGAGCCGCGTCCTCTGCACGAACGCGGCGTCATCTGGGTCCTCTCGTGGCTTACTGCCCTGCTCTCTCATCGGGTCATCACCGTGTCGGAAGACGATATGCGGCATGCTCCGGTATTCTTCTCGCGGCAGAACATGGTGCTGGTGCCGAACGGCATCAGCCCTTTCCCGCTCCTTCCGCGAAGCGAGGCGCGCGCCGCGCTCTCCGCGCGCGCGGAGAGCGCTTCCGGATTCCCGTTCTGGTTCCTCACGCTCTCCGAGTTGCATCCGAATAAAGGGCTGGATACGCTCATCCGCGCCTTTGCGGAAGCGGCACAAGAGATGCCGCATGCCGCGCTCGTCCTCATAAACGACGGGCAAGCGCGTGCCGAACTTTCCGAGCTCGCGCGCGCAAGCGGGTGTGCGGACCGCGTATTCTTTGCCGGGTTCGTCCCGAACGCACGCGAACTCTTGAGTGCCGCCGACGTATTCGTGCTCCCCTCGCGAAAAGAGGGCCTCCCTTTCGCCATCCTCGAGGCCGGCATGGCGCGGCTTCCGGTCATCGCGACGCGCGTCGGAGCGGTGCCGGAAATAGTCGAGGACGGCGTCTCGGGGCTTCTCGTCCCCGCCGGAGAAGCCGGACCGCTCGCCGAGGCCTTGCTGCGCATGGAGAACGACGCCCTGCTGCGCGCGCGGGCGGGAAACGCGCTTCATGCCCGCGTCATTCGCGGTTTTTCCGAAGAAGCGATGCTCAGGAAGACCGCCCTGGCGTACCGCTAGCCGCCGAGATACTCGTTCGCGCTCGTGTCGCGCACCGCGCCGCGGCCATAGCGCGCAAGAGAAGCGACGATCCCGAGCAGGGCGAACTCGAGCACGAGATGCGAGCCGCCCGAGCTCATGAACGGTATCGTCGTGCCGGTCACCGGCAGGAGACCGAGACTGATGCCCGCGTGTATCGTGACATGCGCCGCGAAGAGGATGAGTACGCCGAGCGTGAAGAATGCGTCGAAGTTGGTCGCGGCGGCGCGGGCGATCTGCACGAGCCGCGCGAAGAGGAGCGCATAGGTAGCGAGAAGGAGCACGACGCCTACGAATCCCCACTCTTCGGCGAACGCGGCGAAAATGAAGTCTGTCTGGTATTCCGGAAGGAAACGAAGCTTCGACTGCGTGCCGTAGCCGATGCCTTTGCCGAGGAGTCCGCCCGAGCCGGCGGCGATCTTCGCCTGATACGCGTTGTAACCGGCGCCGTGGATATCGGCGGCCGGATTCACGAACGAAACGATGCGCGCGCGCTGATACGGCTTCAATCCCCCGAACCACAGCGCCGCGGCCGCGATAAGACCGATGA
>JAJXUQ010000029.1 GCA_021782685.1 bacterium | reverse complement strand
TTCTTCTTGGCGAAGGCAGCTGCGTCTCTTCGGACTCTCGGGGCGTTGGGGTTGGTGGTGTATGCCATATGCGTGGAAACAGGCCGCTAAAGCGGGCCAGGTGTTTCCAAGCTATTGAACCATTACGGGAAGGATGACATTTTTATGACTTTGTGGTATTATCTCGCCATATGAGAACGCCGGACCTCGATCGTTTGCGCAGCGAGAAGAAGCGCTCGCTCGCTGACTTCCTCGCACTCTACAATGAGAATCTTCCTGCGGCCTTCCCGAAGGCCTCGATGGAGCTCCTTGAGGAATTCAAGAGCACCCACGCTGCGCTGTTCCCGCGCCGCGGGAACGTCTGGTCGCTCGATCAGCACCGCCGGAAGGTGATGGATTGGCTCCGTTCGCGCGCCTACGCCGCCTGATGTCGCTCTTGACGGAACAGTTCCGTCATGATAGTCTTGACGCATCAACCAGAGCTGGATCCAAGAGAAGTGGGATCGAGCTTCAATCTTCGGCTGCTGACTTGATATCTTAGACACGTAAACATCGCTACCATCATGGAACAAGGAACAGTTGCGAAGAAGACCGACAAAGGCTTCGGCTTCATCAAGCGCGACGGTCAGGACAAGGATCTTTTCTTCCACGCCAACGAGCTCCAGAACATTTCGTTCGACGAGCTTCAGGAGGGGGACAAGGTTTCGTTCGAGGTCGGGGAAAGCCCGAAAGGCCCGAACGCAGTCAACGTCAGCAAGATCTAACGATCAGCACGAAAACGCCCCGCGAAAGCGGGGCGTTTTCGTTTATCCCTTTGCCGTCCGCAGCGGACCTGTGTTCTTTGCTACACTTCCGGTAATGAAGCGCGTCCTTCTGGTGGGCGGTTCGCCCGAATACGTCGGCGCGGTCTACTTGGCCGGCGTGAGCGCTCTCCGCTCTGGTGCCGACTCGGTCATCGTTATGGCGCCCGAAAGAGTCGCGTGGGCGATCAATACGCTTTCGCCGGACCTGATGACGCGGAAGCTGCGCGGGGCATATCTCACGCTCGCGCACGAGGCGGCCATCAAGCGGCAGCTTGCGACCGCCGACGTCCTCGTGCTCGGCAACGGCGCCGGCGTGCGAAGCACGACCTTCGCGCTCATGCGGAAGCTCATGCGCTGGCCCGGTCCGAAAGTCATCGATGCCGACGCGCTCAAAGCGCTCCGCAAAGGAGCCGTCGATAATGCGATACTGACGCCGAATGAAGGTGAATGGGAACGGCTCGCCCGCATGAACAGCGTTCCGGAACTCCTTTCGCGCGACATCGTTATCGTCAAGAAGGGCGTGCCGACGGAGATCCTCTCCCGCACGAAGACCTATCGCCAGCCGCGCACGAACGCCGGTCTTGCGAAGGCTGGCGCCGGCGATGTGCTCGCAGGGCTCTGCGCCGGTTCCCTCGCGCGCGGGGCGTCGCTCTGGGACGCGGCGAGGGAGGCGACGGCGACGGGTAATACGATCGCGGACCTGCTCGCGAAAAAGAAGAAGGGATACTATTTCCTCGCGAGCGACCTCGCGGAGGAGCTTCGGAAGAACAGGTGTCTTTCCGCCGCGAAGCGTTAGGGTATATACTGCTCCGCATATGCTGCAGCGATTCTTCAAGGGGCTGTCCTATGCGTTCACCGGGCTTTCGCTCGCGTGGCGGGAGGAGAGCAATTTCAAGATCGAGGTCGTCTGCGCGGTGCTCGCCATCGCGCTCGGCGCGACCGTCCAGCTCTCTGCAGTCGAGTTCGCGCTCGTCGCGATCGCCATCGGTATTGTCCTCGCCGCCGAAGCTTTCAATACGGCTCTCGAAGAGCTGTGCGACAAACTCGAGACGGACCATGATCCGCGCACCGCTCGGATCAAGGATCTCGCCGCCGCCGCAGTGCTCATTGCCGCCGCCGCCGCGCTCGCCGTCGGCTTATTCATATTCATCCCGCACTTATGATGTTACAGACTATCGTTTCAGCTGCTATGTGGTTCGAGAACCTGATGCTCGCCGTCCGCACACCGCTTATGGTGCGCATGTTCGAGGCCGTGACGTTCTTCGGGGAACCGACCACTATCATCGGGTTCGCGGGGATTGTCGGGCTCACGCTGCTCTACCTGCCGCGCGGGCGGGCATTCGTCGTCGGATTCGTCGCAACGCTCGCCGGGGCCGCGGCGACGGGGTTCGCTTTGAAAGATATCGTCAAGCGCGCGCGGCCGGACGGCCTCATCCCTGCTATCCACGAGACCGGCTTCTCATTCCCGAGCGGGCATGCGACCGGGTCGATGGCGTTCTACGGCTTCACCGCTTTCATACTCTGCAGATGGTACCCGCGTTATGCGAAAGCGATCGTGGCGGCGACGACGATAATAGTCTTAGCTATCGGTTTCAGTCGGCTCTACCTCGGCGCGCATTTCCCGAGCGATGTCATCGCGGGCTATCTGCTCGGCGGGGTGTGGGTGTTCATCGGCATCAAGATCGCCGGGAGGCGTCAGGATCCGAAGTAGCGGTCGCCGAAATCGCCGAGTCCGGGGACGATATATTTGTGCGCATCGAGCTCTGCGTCGACCGCGGCGAGGACGATATGGTCTTCCTGTATGAGGCGGGCGAGCCGCGCGAGGCCTTCGGTCGCGCCGATGACGCCGCCGAAATGAAGATTCGACGCGGCGGCGCCGCGCTCGACGAGGCGGTTCGCCGCCGCTTCGGCGGAGCCGCCGGTCGCGAGCATCGGATCGAGGATGACGACCGTGTCGCTTTCCGAGAGCGGCGGGAGATTTTCGTAGTACCAGTGCGGCGCGAACGTCCGCTCGTCGCGCTTCATGCCGAGCACGCCCACCGGCGCACCCGGGAAGGTGCGGAGCGCCGACGGCAGGAGGGCGATGCCCGAGCGGAGGATGATGACAAGGACGATGCGTTCGGGGCAGGCAGGCACGCCATGAGACGCGCGTGCATCTCCCGGATGAGCGTCTCAGCGAGACGGTCGGATGCCGCGCGGAATTCGGCGGTGCCGATCTGCCGATCGCGGAGCATGGCAAGGAACGAATTCATGGCTTGGTACGGTGAGACCGCACATTGGTCGAGAACCAATCGCGGGCGAGCGCCGCGACCTTCTCGAGAGCGCCCGTTTCTTCGAAGAGGTGGGTGGCGCCGAGGATGACTTCCAGCTTCTTCTCGCCGGGCAGGGCAGCGAGCGCCTGCTCGTTCAGCGCGAGGACTTCCTCGTCAGCGCCGCCGACGATGAGGAGCACGGGCGCGGCGACGCTCGGGAGCGCCTCCATCGCGAGGTCCGGCCTGCCGCCGCGCGACACGACCGCTCGCACGCGCTCCGGAGACTCTGCGGCGAAGGCGAGCGCGGCAGCGGCGCCGGTCGAGGCGCCGAAGAGCCCGAGGGCGAGCGTGCTCGTTTCCGGCTGCCGCCCCGCCCACTCGAGCGCCGCACCGAGACGCTCCGCCAGGAGGGCGATGTCGAAGCGGGTCTGGTAGTTCTCATCCTCCTCTTCGGTCAGTAGGTCGATGAGCAGCGTCGCGAAGCCGGCATCCTGCAGCTCGCGAGCGACTAGCGCATTCCTGGGCGAGAACCGGCTGCTGCCGCTGCCATGCACGAAGACGACGAGGCCGGTCGCTTTTTCGGGTACGGCGAGTATGCCCGCAAGGACGATGCCGTCTGCGGGCGCCTCGATAGGCTTCGGCGCTGCGCGCATGAGCCGTATGACCTCTTCGTCGGAGACCTGTTCGAATCGTTCGTAATGGGCGCCGATGGCGCCCTCGAATGAGTCCGGCGGCTCGAGCGTGATGAGCTCCTCGACGCCTTCTCCCTCAAGCGCCCGCAGAGCGTCGCCCGAAGCGACCGGCACGGCGACGATGATGCGCGCCGGCTTCGACGCTTTCGCGACGCGCACTGCGAGCCGCATGGAGAGGCCGGTCGCGATGCCGTCATCGACGATGAGGGCAGTCTTTCCGGAGAGGTCGAGCGGTGCTCTGCCGTCGCGGTAGAGGTCGCTTCGACGCTTCGCTTCGGCGCGTTCGGCGGCGACTGCCGCGTGAAGCATCTTCGCGTCGAGTGCTGCGGTTTCCGCCTCATTGAAGAGGGAGGTGCCGTCGGGCGCGACGGCGCCGACGGCGTACTCGGGCTCGAAGAGGTGGCCAACTTTCCGCACAGCGATGATATCGAGCGGCGCCGCGAGCGCTTGGGCGACTTCATACCCCGTGACGACGCCGCCGCGCGGAAGCGCGAGGACGACGGTGTCCTTACCCGCGTAGGCCTCGAGTCTCTTCGCGAGCTGTTTCCCCGCGTCGACGCGGTCTTTGAACATATCTCTGATTGTATGCCTATAAAAACCGTTCAGGAGCGGAAAAGCCGCGGCTGTGGAGAAGGCGTCCGGCGTACAGTACCATGAGGGGATGTATATAAAAGTCTTCGTCACGCCGGGCGCGAAACGGGAGAACGTCGAAGAGAAAGGGGATACGTTCCTGATATCCGTGCGCGAGCCGGCGTCGGGGAATCATGCCAATGATCGCGTCCGCGAACTCGTGGCGCTCCGGTTCGGGCAGCCGATAGGCAAGGTGCGTATCCTGACAGGGCACCATTCCCGCGGTAAGATGATAAGCGTTAACAGCTAGCGTCTTCCTTCATGAACATCACTATCAAAGCTGCGCACCACGATCTGAATGACGCGATGCGTACGCTTATCGAGGAGAAGTTTTCCGCACTCGACAAGCTCGTCGAGAATCCGAAGAACCCCGCGATGCTCTCGTGCGAGATAGAGGAATCGATTGCTGTGGAACGCGCCGGCGCGAAGTATCGTGCCGAAGGGAACCTGTCCGTCGACGGGAAGCTTTTTCGCGCCGAAGCGAACAGCAGCACGCTTGAGGGCGCCGTCGACCGCGTGCGCGATGACCTCATCCGCGAATTCCAGCACGCGCAAGGGAAGCAGAAGGGGCTCGTGAAGCGCGGCGGTGCGGCACTCAAGCGGATGCTCCGCTTCGGGGAGTAGAGCCTGCCCTAAGACTCCCATCTGCGGCGTTGCAGGCCCCGATGCTCGTTCACCGTACCTCCAAGTACGGCTCACTCCGCTTCTCGCCAGCGCCTTGCATCTGGGAGGTTTTCGAACAGGCTCTAATTTCTCTTACTAAAATCGGCGAAACTCATTTCGCGCCTCCCCTCGGGGATGACGGAGAGGACGCGGAATTCGCCTTTGGCGAATTCCGCGTTTGTGATTTTCATGCGCTTTCCGTTCTCGAAAAAGTACGTGCCGATGCCGTCGGCGTACGCGCGGTATTTGTTCCAGTTCTCGAGAGCGGGGGCGCTGAGGTCGAGGAGGCCGTCCTCCTTCTTGAGCTTGTGCGCGCGGGTCGCGAGCGAAGCGTCTTGCGGCACAGGAGCGATGTCGCCCGCGAGATAACCGGGGAGAGACGCGACGAGGAGCTCTGCGCCCATACTGATAAGCCGCGGGCGGAGCTCTCGCGCCGTCTCGGTCGGAGCGATAGGGGTCGATTCCTGTGCGATGATGTCGCCCGCGTCCATCTCCCTGGCCATCTTTTGGATGGTGACGCCGGTCTCGCTCTCGCCGGCGAGCATCGCGGTCTCGAGCGGCGTGGCACCGCGGTATTTCGGCAGGAGGGAATAGTGGACGTTGATGACGCCCTTCGGAAAGGCACGGATGAGCTCTTCCGGGAAAATCTTTCCGTAAGCGACGACGAGCGCGTAGTCGCAGCCATAGGCGCGGATTGCGGCGAGAGCTTCTTCGTCGAGTTTCTCGGGCGTGAGCACCGGGAGGCTCTGGGTAAGCGCGAGCGTCTTCACGGGCGAGGGCGTGAGCACGAGGCCGCGGCCGCGCGGCGCGTCGGGCGAGGTTACGACGACGGCGGGAGTGAAGCCGTGCTCGATAAGCGTCGCGAGCGTCTCGCTCGCGACGGTCGGCGTGCCGAAATAAGCGAACTTAGAGGGTGCGCTCATGGGAGATCTTGATGAGGTGTTCGGCGTGGTCGATGAAGAGGATGCCGTTCAAATGGTCGGTCTCGTGCTCGAATATCTGCGCCATGAGGCCGCCCGCGCCACGCTCGAATCGCGAGCCGTCTTCGCGGCGCGCGCGGAGGGTGACGCGCTCGTGCCGTTTCGTCGTGCCGTAGACGTCATGCACCGAAAGGCAGCCCTCGTCCATTTTCGCGCGGCGGCGGCTCGTCTTCACGATTTCGGGGTTGATGTACACCTCGTTCTCTGGCACCGGCGGCACCGGGGTCACATTCTCCTGCATGGGCGCAGGCTCGATCGTGCGGTCCTTGCGCACGATGAAGATGCGGTAGGGGACGCCGATCTGCGGTGCCGCGAGTGCGACGCCCTCGAGGAACGGGTCGAGTGCTTCCTCCATGTCGCGTATGATGCTCGCGAGCTCAGGCGTCCCGAACAGCTCTTCCGGGACGGGCTTGGCTATCTCGCGCAGCACCGGTGCGCCGTCTTGCACGATTTCTTTCATGTTCCCTAATATAACACCGGGAAGCAACCGTGTCGCGCGCTCTTCCGGCTCCGCAGCGGTCGGCGCATTTCCTGGTCAGCTCCGCAAGGCTGCGCGGAAATGACGCGCCGCGCTCAGCTTCGCGAGCACGTCGACACGGCTGCCTCCTTTCACGAAGCGCAACTACTTTTTCGGATGCTTCGTCGGGTCCAACTCCCACCAGAAGGTCTTGCTGAAATTCTTCGCCTGGCTGCATACGCTCTTCAGGTAGTAGAGGTCGGCGGTCGGGATCTGCTCGAGCACGGTGCCGAGGTGCGCCATGGTCATGGGCGCGAGGCCGTCAGAAGCGCGTGCGTGGTTCAGGTGGCGCAGGAAGAAGCGCATCATCTCGCCGCGTTCGGTGAGCCGCTTCCGGCCTTTGGGCGCGGCCGCTACCTTTTTCTCGAATTCAGGAAGGAAGTCCCCGATGGGTT
>JAJXUQ010000028.1 GCA_021782685.1 bacterium | reverse complement strand
CGAGCGCGGCATAGCAGTCCTCGATCGCGGGCACGACGATGCGCAGTGCGGCAATATCATGGATAAGGCTGATATCATCATGTTTCCTTGACAGCTTCTGATGCAGGCTCCAAAGCCCTTTTATACGGATATCGGTATGAAAGGCCGTCATCATTCCTTTTTTAGCGAGTTCGCGCTGCAGCTCCTTCTGTACCTTAGCAAGCCCGTCTTCGGTCTCTTTCGTCTTCAGCTTGCGTACTTCGGCGGTATGCACCGCGGCGTCAGGATCGACGAAAGGGAAGGCGAGGTCTTCGAGCATCCGTTTCATCCTGCCCATGCCGAGACGATCCGCGATGGGCGCATAGATCTCGAGCGTCTCGAGCGCGATGCGGCGGCGCTTGTGCTCCGGCACGTGTTCCAACGTCTGCATGTTGTGATAACGGTCGGCGAGCTTCACGATAAGCACGCGGATATCGCTCGCGGTCGCGACGAGAAGCCGTCGGAGGCTTTCGGCATGGCGCTCCGCACCGTGATATTTATGCGTGCCGAGTTTCGTCACGCCGTCGACGATGAAAAGAATTTCCTTCCCGAACTCTTTCTCGACCTCTTTGCGCGATATGCAGGCATCTTCGACCGCATCATGGAGGAGCCCGGCGGCAATCGTCGTCGCGTCCATGCCGTATTCGGCAAGGATTTTCGCGACTGCCGCCGGATGGATGAAATAGGGCTCGCCCGAGTAGCGCGTATGGCCTTCGTGCGCTTTTTTTGAAAATTCGTACGCTTTTTCGACAAGCGAGATATCCTCGCTCGAGGGTGCCGACATCTCACCGACAATCTCCTTGGCGGTCGTCATGGAAGCTACTATACACGCATGTCGTTTTTATTTCAGGTACTCGGCGGCTTCCTCAGGAGTGAGCGACTTTGTCTTCGCCGTCTCCGGCAGATAGATGCGGCGAAGGCCTTTTTTCAGGAAGAGGCCTTGTTTGGATTTGTAGAGTACGAGTGACTTTCCGGTTTTCGGATGCCTGCCTATCTCTCTCATTATCTCGACTCCGCGCGGCGGCTTCTTCGGCTCGGCAAGGAGGGCGAGCGCCGTCTCAAACGTGACGGTGTAGGGGTCGCCGACAGCAGCTTTGAGCGATCGGAACTCGCCGTCGCTGCCGACATACGGCCCGAAGCGTCCGGTCGAGGCGAATACAGGCTTGCCGGTGTCGGGATGGAGCCCGAGCTCGCGCGGGAGCGAGAGGTACTTGAGCGCGTCGGCAAGCGTCACCTGCGCGAGGTCGGTGCCGGGCGGAATGCTCGCCCGCCGCGCCGCGGCCTTCAGGCTCTTCGCGCGTCCCTTTTTTCTCTTCGTCCCGTCTTCCGGTTCAGACCCCTCTTCTTCAAGCGGCATTTCGATATACGGTCCGAAGCGTCCGGTCTTGACGAAGATCGGCGCGCCGGTGTCGGGATGGTATCCAATAGGTTCATCGCCTTTCAGCTCGCCGCCTCCCTCGGTCCGCGCGCCGACGCAGTCGGGATAACGCTTACAACTCATGAAGATGCCGCCGCGTCCGAGCTTGTATTCCATCGGGCCCTGGCACAGAGGGCACGGAAACTCGCGCGGAGCGTCGCCGAGCGACGTCGCTTTCGGCAATGCGTCTTTCGCTTCCACCGCCTTCTCGAACGGTCCGTAGAACGCGGCAAGGGTCTCCGTATAACCGCGCTCCCCGCGGGCGATCTCGTCAAGCTCGTCTTCCATCTCCGCAGTGAAGCCATCGCTCACGTACTCGGGGAAGTGTTCTTCCAGCCAGCCCGATACGACCATGCCGGTCGCCGTCGGCGTGAGAGTTCTCCCTGTCTTTTCGACATAGCCGCGATCCTGAATCGTCTTCATGATAGAAGCATAGGTCGAAGGGCGGCCGATGCCGCGCTTCTCAAGCTCCTTGATGAGACCGGCTTCGGTATAGCGGTTCGGCGGTTCGGTCTGTTTTTCTTCGGCATCGAGAGAAGTCAGCGTTAGAGTATCGCCCTCCTGAAGCGCGGGAAGCTCGACATCTTCGCCGCGGGCCTTCGTATCAAGCGCGAGCCATCCCGGGAAGAGCGTGCGCGAGCCGTTCGCAGAGAAAAGAGGGATGGCGGCATCCGCTTTCACTTTGACATTCGTGCGCATTATGCGCGCCGGAGCCATCTGCGAAGCGAGCGCGCGGATGCGGATAAGCGCATAGAGCTGCTCTTCGTCGGGCGTTGATCCCGCCCGCTCCCGTGCGGGATCGGTCGGCCGGACGGCTTCGTGCGCCTCCTGCGCGTTCTTGCTGGTCGTCTTATACGCGCGTACCTGAAGATATTCTTTGCCGAAGTCCTTCTCGACGACGCCTGCCATCTTCGCGATCGCCTCTTTCGCGAGGTTTACCGAGTCGGTGCGCATGTAGGTGATATGACCCGCTTCGTAGAGCTTCTGCGCGGCGCGCATCGTCCTCGACGGAGCGAAGCCGAGGCGGGTCGAAGCGGTCTGCTGCAGGGTCGAAGTGGTGAAGGGCGGCCGCGGCTGCCGTTCTTCGGCTTTTTCAGAAATGGCGGCAACGCTCCACGCGGCGCTTCTGCCGGCGCGGACAATGCGATCGGCTTCCTCCTTCGTCGCGGGCTGTTCGGTGCAGACGGCGGGGAAATCACCCGCCTTCGAAGAAAAGAGCGCTTGCAGCACGAAGTATATCTCCGGTACGAAAGCCTTTATCTCGCGCTCGCGTTCCGCGAGGATCCGCAGCGCCGGCGACTGCACGCGTCCGGCCGAGAGGCCGTAACGTACCTTTTTCCAGATAAGGCCGGAAAGGTCGTATCCGACGATACGGTCGAGGACGCGCCGCGCTTCTTGCGCGCGGCGCAAATGCTCGTCGATCATGCGCGGGTGCGCGAGCGCTTCTTCTATCGCGCTCTTGGTGATCTCATGGAAGACGACGCGCTTGGGTTTTTTCAGACCTGCGACTTCCTTGATATGCCACGCTATCGCCTCGCCTTCGCGGTCGGGGTCGGTCGCGAGATACACCTCGTCTGCCTTCCCCGCGGCATGCTCTATCTTCTCGATCACCTCGCGTTTCTCGGCAGGGACGACGTAGTGCGGGGTGAAGCCGTGTTCGATATCGACGGCGTCCTTGTTGCTCTTCGGCAGGTCGCGCACGTGCCCGACGGATGCAAGGACGGCGTAGTCTTTGCCGAGGTACTGCCCGATAGTCCGGGCTTTTGTCGGCGATTCGACGATAAGTAATCTCTTGCTCATCTGCTCACTCATAGCGCGTATACCTCTCTATGGTCAAGTGCGCGGCCGGGGAGTCGTGCTCGTACGGCGGCCCTTACGCCCTGCGCCAAGCACCGAACTCTTCCTTGATAAGACCGCGCAGCTCAAGGGTGACGAGCGCGGTCAAGGCTTCGCCCGCGCCGCCCGAGGCGGCACGGAGGATTTCGTCGCGGGTCTTCGGCTCGGCGAGCAGGCTCCAGACTTCGTGTTCGGCGCCCGCAAGCTCTTGCACTGTCGGCACGCCGCCGGATTCTCGCGGCATGATCTTCAGCGCCTCGAGGATATGGAGCGGTTCAGCGACGAGCGTCGCCCCGAGGCGGATGAAAAGATGCCCTCCGAAAGCCTGCGGGTCTCCGATGCGGTGCGGGACGCAAAGCAGGTCGCGGTTGTA
Source organism: bacterium (assembly GCA_021782685.1). Lineage (GTDB taxonomy): Bacteria > Patescibacteriota > Minisyncoccia > Phycocordibacterales > Phycocordibacteraceae > C7867-001. The sequence goes on along the minus strand of JAJXUQ010000028.1, from coordinate 3,475 downwards.
CTCGCCCGCGAGCCGCGCGGTGATGAGCGTTCCGGACTTTTGTCCCGCTTCGATAACGAGCACCGCGTCGGCAAGCCCGACCATGAGCCGGTTGCGCTCGGGGAACAGGTACGGTCTTGAGACTGTCTCCGGCGGGTACTCGGAGAGGAACCCTCCGCCCGCTTCCAGGATCTCTTTCGCAAAGGATCGGTTGCTCCGCGGGTAGAGCACGTCATCCGCGAGGCCAGAGCCCGGCACCGCAAGCGTATGGAGCCCGGCGTTAAGCGCGGCTTTATGCGCGCAGGTGTCGATCCCGAGCGCGAGGCCGGAGACTATCGAGATCGGATATCCCGCAAGTCCGGCGATAATCTTTTCGCACGCTTCCTGGCCGTAGCGGGTCATCGCGCGGCTTCCGACTACCGTGAGCAGCTTCGTTCCTTCAGGCGGGAGCATACCGCGGATCCATAACCGCTCGGGCGGTTGCGGTATCTCAAGCAGTTGTGCCGGCCATTCGACGCGCGCGAGTTCGCGTATCTCCATAGGGAGAGTATACTAGGCGCACATGCTTGATATACATTTTATCCGCGAGAACGCCGACATCGTGAAAGCCGGCGCCGCGAAGAAGCGCATCGACGCCGACATCGACCGGCTGCTTGCAGTCGATGACGAGCGCAAGGCGCTGCGATTCGAGCTCGACTCGAAGAAGGCGGAGCAGAATCGGCGCAGCAGCGAGATCCAGCGCGCGAGCGGCAACGAGCGGGAGAAACTGATCGAGGCGATGCAGCACCTCAAGAACGGCATGGCCGAGAGCGAAGAACGGCTGAAAGGCGTGATGGAGGAGTGGCAGCGGCTCATGCTTACGGTCCCGAACATCCCCGACATGTCGGTACCAGACGGCGCAAGCGATGCCGATAATCTCGAAGTGAAGAGGTGGGGCACGCCGACTGAGTTCGATTTCACTCCGAAGGATCACGTGGAGCTCATGACCGCGCTCGGTATGGTCGATTTCGAGCGGGGGAGCAAGGTCGCCGGCTTCCGCGGCTACTTCCTCAAGGGCGACGGCGTCCTCCTGGCGAACGCGGTGTGGCAATTGGCGCTCAAGCATTTCTCGGGAAAGAAGCTCGTGCCGATGAGCGTCCCGTCTCTCGTGCGCCGCGAAGCGTTCCTCGGCACCGGCTACTTGCCGCAAGGGGAAGAGGATCTGTACAAGACGCAGGACGGAGAATATCTCGCCGGCACCGCCGAGGTCGCGAGCATGGCCTATCATATGAATGAGATCATCGATCTTGCCGCGGATCCTGTGCAGTTCCTCTCCTTCTCCCCCTGTTTCCGGCGTGAGGCCGGCGCGCACGGGAAAGACGTGCGCGGCCTTATCCGCGTGCACGAATTCTTCAAGTGGGAGCAGGTCATCCTTTGCAGGGCCGAGCACGACGAGTCGGTCCGTCTGCATGAATGGCTCAACCGCAATACCGAAGAGTTTATCGAGCTTCTCGGCATCCCGTACCACACGGTCGTGAACTGCGGCGGCGATCTCGGCCTCGGGCAGGTGAAGAAATACGACATCGAGCTCTGGGTACCCGGAGAAAAGACGTATCGCGAGATAAGCTCGGCATCCTATTTCCATGATTTCCAGACACGCCGGCTCAATATCCGCTATCGCGATGCGGAGGGGAACCTGAAGTTCCCGCACTCGCTCAATTCGACCGCGATACCGACGCCGCGCGTCCTCGTCTCGATCGTGGAAAATTATCAGCAGCAAGACGGTACGGTGCGGGTGCCGGAAGCACTGGTGCCGTATGTCGGAAAGAGCGTTATCGGCTGGACGCGGTAACGAACGGCTCGCGCTGCGCCGCCGCAAGCGCCGCCGCCGCGGGTTTCTTGTGTTCGCGGTGCTCCTGTCTGTCCTTCTCGGGGCGGGTGTCTACGGGCTCTCTCGACCCGGCGTGCGGATCTCCCGCATCGAGATCTTCGGAGCGGACCCGTCGCTTGCGGCGATCGCTTCCACCACGATGCAAGGGAGCTACTTCGGCATCATCCCGCGCAACTCCGCTTTCTTCGTGCCCGTTGCAAGCATACGTTCCGCCATACTCGCCGCGCATCCCGAGATAGCCGCCGTATCGGTATTCAGGGACGGCTTCACCGGACTCTCGATCAAGGCGGACGACCGTACGCCGCTCGCCCGCTGGTGCGGCTCTCCTTCCGCGACGACCTCGCCGGCGGATTCTCCGCTGAAAGAGACGATACCGACCGAAGACGGCAGCTGCTATCTTTTCGATACGGGCGGCTTCGTGTACGCCACGGCGACGGAAGCGTTCCCCGCCACAGGCTCGGCCTCATCTTCTTCCGGCACGGCCGATCTGCATCCGGACCGTACGCTCACCCCGTTCGTCCTCTTCGCGGCGCTCACGGGCGCTCCTGCTTCGCCGATCGGCAAAACGCTCGAAGACGCGGACCGTCTTCCGGCAGTCTTGGATTTTGCGCGACGGGTCGGTTCGCTCGGCCCTCCGGTCGGCGCCATCGTCATCCGCGGCGCGGAGGTCGACTTCTTCCTTGCGACCTCGACGCAGGGCGTTCCTACCGGTCCGCGCATCACGTATCTTCTCGGCGACGAACAGAACGCTCTCGTCGCGCTCATTTCTGCGAAAGGCCAGCTGGACCTTTCCGATCCGGCCCTGCAGTACGTCGACTTGCGCTTCAGCGGGAGAATCTACTTCAAACGAAGGTAGCGCCTTGAAACTGCTATCCTAGGGAGACTATGCGCAGAGAGTCATTCTGGAACCGTTTGCCCGCACCCTTTTTCGCCATGGCGCCTATGGCGGACGTGACCGATGCCGCATTTCGCGCGCTCGTCGCCACCCGAGGCGCTCCCGACGTATTCTGGACGGAATTCGTCTCGGCGGACGGCCTTTACCACACGCGCGAGCTAGGGAAGCTGCCGGACGCCGAGAATCCGCTCATGCGCGACCTCGCGCGAAGCGCGGACGAGCGCCCGATCGTCGCGCAGCTCTTTTCATCCGATCCGGCGATGATCGCTTACGCGACGAAGCTCGTCGTCGGGCTCGGCTTCGACGGCGTCGACCTCAACATGGGCTGTCCGGACAAGAGCGTTGAGCGGCAGGGATGCGGAGCGGCGATGATACGGACGCCGGAGGCCGCGCGGGCGGTCATCCGCGCCGCTCGGGAAGCAAGCGATCTTCCGGTCTCGGTGAAGACGCGCGTCGGCTACAACAAGGAATCGCTCGACGAATGGTTGCCGGTGCTGCTCGAAGAAGCGCCTGCTGCCGTCACGCTTCATCTGCGCACGCGCAAAGAGATGTCGCTCGTACCCGCGAACTGGGAGCTGATGAAGAAGGCCGTCGCCATTCGTAATCGCGCGAATCCGGACGTGCTCCTCATCGGCAACGGCGACGTGACGAGCGTCGAGGAAGGGAAGCGGCTTGCCGCCGAGACCGGCTGCGACGGGATAATGATCGGTCGCGGCATGTTCGGCAATCCC
>JAJXUQ010000027.1 GCA_021782685.1 bacterium | reverse complement strand
GAGGTTCGTAATTCGAGTAGCCGACAATGTAACTGATGGCCCCGGTGGCCGTGTCTACGAATTCATAAGGGCCAGTTATGGGTCCTGAGGTTGTATCGCACTCTGCTTGATATTGCGATGAAAACAGCGAGGAAGAAACGTTTCCCGAACCGTTCGGGCAGGCGGCTGCAACATTTTGTGCAGCTTGCTGGGTTGGGCATGTTGTTTTTATAAGCAATGTTCCCGTAGGAGCGGAACATCCGCCGGAAGCCGCAGCTGCAGCGACCGTATTGTTGTTAGAAGCAGTTGTTTGAGCTTGAGTTCCTGCCGTTGTACCGCTTCCGTTCCCGCCGTACGTGCCCGGGCTTATGGCGATAGGCGGAAGATTCAGCGAAAGATTCAGGATGCTCGGGTTGATGATGGAGAAGACGATCACGGGAGAGAGCACGAGGATGAGGCCGAAGATCGCCTGGGTGATACGCGCCTTCCCGTCGCTTTTCTTGCTCACGCTGTCTTTCGTCGATATCTCGAGTCCGCCCCAGATGATCATGATGACCGCGAGTATCGCGGCAGCGCCGACGAGATATTTGTAAAGATTGTTCAGGAAGTTCGCGAGTCCGCTTGAGTTTGCTACGACGCCTTGGGTGAGTCCCGGGATCGGCGCGAGAGGGACGAAATTCCCGCTCGCCGAGGTCTGGGCCGTAGCAGCACCGCCTGCAGGCTGCGCAGCGCTCGAGGGGGCGGCGGTAGCCGCATGCGCGACTCCGGCCATAGTTACCGCGATAAGCGCAATAAGGAGGAGCTTTTTCATAGGCCGAAAAGGTTACCGCCCGACTTTGCGCCGAAGGAGAGCGGGAGGTTCGCCGTCGCGTTCACGAAGTCTCCCGAGGAGGCGACAAGCGAAAGCGAAGCGCTCCCCTCTCCGGAGCCCGTCGGCCGGAGCGTTATAGAGTTGCCCGTCTGCGCCGGCGCGCCATTCAAGAACCATTGGAGCGCCGGCGCGCCATTTACGCTCGGGAAGGAGAACGGCGCTGCGTAGAGCGATGTTTCCGCTCCGGTAACGGTATAGCCGCCCGAAAGAGCATGGTCATAGAGGATGCCGAGCAACGGGTCATTCTCATAGAGGCGTAGCGTCGGCGCCTGGGCGGTGAGCGAAAGCGACGCGCCGCCCACGAGATTCCCATCCTGGCTTTCGACGGTGACCGAAACGGTCCGGTCGCGGTATTGAAGCGGCGACGCCACGACGATCGCTTCTTTGCCGATACCGGAAACGTTTGCGATCTGGGCGCCGTCGACCGTCCAGGCGTACGAAAGAGCGTTCGGATCAAGCGTCTTCCCGTTCGCGCCCTTCAGATTTGCCATGGCGACAACCCGCACCGTCCCCTCGAGCGGTACGAGCGGTTTGCCCGGATAGAGCACGGGGGCGGAAGAGATTGGCTCCGCGACGAGCACGACATCCTGCGGACGGAGGGAAAGCGTCTTGCGATACGTCGCGCCGTTTACGGAAATAGCCACCGTTACGCTCGTCAGGACCCCTGTTCCGCCGAGCGTAACCTTCACCGGCTGCACATTGCCGCGATAGATTTCCTTACCCCCTACCGAGACGGTCATAGTCGCGTTCGCGAGATTGAGCGACGCCGAGACTGCCGAAAGCGTTACTTGGCCGTAGGGGGCCGGATTCTGCGGGTTCACCGAAAGCGAGAACGGGTCGCCGCTGCCGATACCGAAAGACTGCGCGCCCACTATCGCAGGCAGCGCGAGAACGAGCCCGGCAAGAGCGATGAAGGATGGCCGCAGAGCGCGTACGTGCATACCTCTAGTATATCGCGTGCGCGAGGCGGCTATGCGCGCTTACGCACACTCTCGGGGATTTCCCCATCGTCGTACAGCTCGTCGTTTGTGGCTTGTTCGTAGAGCGCATCGTCCTCCTCCGCTTCCTGCTGTTCGGCCTGGGCGAGCTCGGTAGCGCGAACCTGCATGATTTCCGCCGCCTGCTGCGCTTGTTCCGCGCGGAGCAATCCGGCCTGTTCATTCTCGTATGCTTTCAGAGCAGCCCGTTCTTTCTTTATCTGGGAATGGTACATCCTCGCCATTATGACGGTAAGCACGGGCAGCGAGTCGATAAACGGTATCTCGCTTATGCCGAGGCTGAAGACGAACCAAAGCGTACTCCCGGCGTTCTCTTTGAACAGGCGCGCGTTCGTGAGCAGGAGCATGAGCCCGACGATCATCCATCCCATGAGCCCGACCGCCATCGCCATCACGACACCGAAGATTACGAAAAAAGGCCCTCCGACGAAAGCGGCGATGCCGCCCACGAGCACCCCGGCCATTTTCCCGAGGATCCCGCCATGAAGAGCGGCGTTTGTCGCGACGCCGATAAACGCCGGCCCGAAGAACCAGAACTGTTCGAATATGAAACGCAGCGCATCGAAAACAAAACAGACAGCGAGGACCGGCGCTGCCCGCATCCAGGTCATCACGGGCGGCGGCTCGCTACTCTTTTTGCGCAAGGGCATGGCGTTCTTTTCCTTCCTTTATCGCAAGAAGCTGCGACGGGTCGGAAGTGATTATCTGATCCTCGGTATAGCTTGCGACGACCTTGATCGCGACGTGCTTCAGTCCTGCGAAGAAGAGCCCCTCCCCTACCCCCGCTTCGAGCAGGAGATATTTCTCCTCGTCGGTCAGATTGAAGGTTTCCTGCAGCACGCTGATCGTCGTCGGCGACTGTTTCAACAGCAGCTGCAGGGAGGAGTTGGCAAGAATAGGCCGCCCGTACGGGCTCTTCAGGAAGTCCTCGACGTCCTGCGTGATGGTACAGACGCCGAGGTAATACTTGCGCCCGCGCTTGGCAACGGAGTACAAGAACGAAGCGGTATCCTCGCTTTTCATCATCCACCACGCCTCATCGATGATGAGGAGCCGCTTCTTAAGCTCGTGGCGCACCTCGTTCCATATATGGTGCGTGACGATATACATCGCAACCGGCTTGAGCTCGTCCTCCATGTCGCGTATCGAGAAGACGGCAAACTGCTGTTTGAGGTCGATATTGGTCGGCTGGTTGAGGAATCCCGACCACGTGCCGCGGGTATATTTCGAGAGCCGTTCGACGAGAGACTCGCTCCCTTCCATGCCGGAGAGCACCTGTTCAAAATCGGAGAGCAGCGGCGGTTCGGCGCCGGTGAAATCGGCGTCGCCGGTGATGTCCTTCAGCGCGTACGTCTCGCTGATCGCCCGGTCGATGATCGCGTCTTCTTCCGGAGAAAGGCCGGAAAGCATGATACGGAAAAGCCCGACGAGCGCGATGATATTGGAACGCAGTATGTCGCGCGGATCCTCGTCCTCTTTGACCGGAGGCAGGTCGAACGGGTTGATGTGGTGTTCGGAAGAGAGCGAGATACGGAACGATCGTCCGCCGGTCGCCTCGGCGAGCTGCCAATACTCGTGTTCGGGATCGATGACGATGACATCCGTGTCGAACATGAGAGAACGGAGTATCTCGAGTTTCGTCGAGTAGCTTTTCCCGCTTCCTGACTTCGCGAAGACGACCGAATTGTAGTTCTCCAGCGAGAAACGGTCGAAGAGGATGAGCGAGGAATTGTGACGATTGATGCCATAAAGGATCCCGCGGTCGCTCGTGAGATCGAAAGATACGAAAGGAAAAATCGAGGAAAGAGGAGAGGAGTTCAGTTTCGAATTGACGAGCAGCTCATCGGTGCCGAGCGGCAGGCACGAACGGAACCCTTGCTCCTGCTGGAAAAGAGCCGGCTTCGTATAGACGAGTTTCGCGTCGAGAATGCCGCGGATATCGCCCTCGGCCTTGGCGATCTCCTCTTTGGAGTCGCCATAGAGCGCGAGATACAGGCCGACGTCGAAAAGTTTCTCCTGCGCCTGCTGAAGGTTGTCCCGCAGGTTCTCAAGATCCTGGTATGCGGTGTCGAGCAAGGGATCCCGCACGAGTCCTTTCGCTTCGCGCTCATTGATCTGACTCTGGACCTCGGCGACTTTTTTCTGGAAGCCGCGAAGCGCCTGCTCGGTCTCTACCGGATGGATGAATATGGAGATATCGAGCACCTTATCGAGATTGATGACCGGCGAGAACCAGCTGTCAGCGAGAAATCGCGGATACGAGATAGTGTAGAAGGCGCGGACGAACTTCTCTCCGAGCTCGAGCTCGCGCGAGCTGATCTTGAGCGCGGTTGGCGCTATGGTATCAATGAGGTCCAGAGACCCCTGCCGGTAAATGTCTTTCGGCAGGACCGGCGTTATCGCCGGCACCTCTTCTTTTTTACGGTTCAGAAAATCAAGAAGCGACATAGCGTTAGGCGTCAAGGCGGATAGGGTTCTCGAGCTCGCCCGGATTGAAGGAGCGATACAGGAGTTCGATGGTCTCCTCGGTGCCGAGCGGGACCGCACGGACTCCCGCGTTCGCAAGGCCGCTTGCGACAAGCGCAAGCCGCTGCTCGAGCTGCGCGCGGCTCTCCTCGAAAGACGAGAGGTCCGCGGCGTCTTTTTCCGGCGTTTTCTCGCGTCGCAAGAAACTGACCGTGCCGGCGGTGGAGACGCGCGGCGCGTACGGCACGACGACGTAAAACGACTTCGCCATGATATTCGCTTGATCGGTGAAGGAGCGGATGAACTCGATATATTCGTGCAGCTGGATCCGCATGAGCTCGGTCTTCTGCGCCGATTCTTTATCGGCAAGAAGCGCGAGGTAGGGGCGCAGGTCCATCCTGCGCGAATTTATTACGATCTGGATCGAAAAATCGAGCACGTTGAGAAAGTTCTGGAAACCGAGCGTAATGGCATGCTGCTCCTCGGCGGATTTCAGCCCGAAGTTGATCGAGGAACAGATGAGTATGCCGCGGTAGCTGCCATCCTTGAGGACGACGACCCCGCTCCGGATCTCTTTGACCGGGACGAATTGTTGCGTTGCGCTTGTCGGGTGGGCTGCCATGGTTCAGTTCTTCAGGTCGTTACGTGATTTTACATCAAGCGACCAGGCGAGCTCCGAGAGTTTCCCGCGCGTAAGCTTTGGAGCGCCGCGTGCGGAGCGCGCCGCCCTATCCGCCGCCTCCGTGGCAGGCGTTCGCTCCTTCTCTTTCGGCACCTCGTGCTTCCAGAGGAACAGCTTCGCGCCCGTATAGTAATTGAAGCTCGCCTCGAGTATCTCGATGAAAGGCTTCCCGTTCATTTTATAAAAAGCGAGCGCTACGGCGAGCGCCACTATCGGTACGGAGAAGAGGAGGGCGAACACTATCGGCAGGTAGACAAAGAAGATGATGCAGAGGCCGCCGGCGCCGGCGATATAGATGAACTGCTTCAGGGTCAGAGGACCGATTATCCTGTCCTCGACATCGATGAACTGTGGCACCTGATATTCCATTGACCGTAGTATAGCAGCCGCATACGGCAGAAACGGGAGCACGTGTTCACTGCCCCAGGATATCCGAAGCCTCTTTCTCGAGTATGCGTTCCGGCGTCGCGCCTTGCGGATAGAGCGTCAGCCCGCCAGGGCGCGTCTCCCAGGCGCTTCGAACGGCATCGACGATACGCCACGACTCAAGCACCTCTTCGCTTGAAGCGAAGAGCGTATGATCGCCGCGCAAAGCGTCAAGAAAGACGTGTTCATAGGCGTCGGGGAGCGCACCGAAGTAGTCGGCGTACGCAAACGCGAGCGGAACGCGTTCGATAGTGCGATCGTAGCCGGGGCGCTTGGCAAAAAAACAGAGTTCGATCCCCTCGTTCGGCTGGATGCGGAGCGTAAGGCGGTTCGTCTTCGGCGCGCTGCCCCTCCGGTAGGTGATGACGATTTCCGTCTTTTTTTCGGCAAGCGCTTTTCCGGTCGTGAGCGTGAGCGGCACGCCGCGCCAGCGGGGGTCCGTAGAGAAGAGCGTGACCGAAGCGAACGTCTCGACCATTGACGCCGGATTGCCGACCTCATCGCGATATCCCGCATATTGCCCGCGATGGACGTGGTCAGGATCCACCTGCAGCGTACGCAGCAGCGCGGCACGCGCGTGCGGCACGCGCTGCAGCTGATCCTCCTCCGGCAAGGTCATGAGCGTAAGCGCCGCGAGTTGGAGCAGATGGCTCTGGACCAGGTCGCGGAGCGCGCCGGTCTGTTCATAAAAAGCGATCCGCCCCTCGATCCCTATGGTCTCGCTCGCGAGGATATCGACGCGCTCGATCGCATCCTTATTCCACGAATGCTCAAAGAGCGGGTTGTCGCGGCGGAACACGAGGATATTCTGGACCGTTTCTTTCGCAAGGTAATGGTCTATGCGGTAGACCTGTTCCGGAGCAAACGAGCGTTCGACATGCATGACGAGCTCGCGCGCGCTCTCGCTGTCGACGCCGAACGGTTTTTCAAGGAGTAGTTTCGTGTTCGGGGCTTTCGCGAGTCCCGAGAGCCCGAGATGTTCGATGATAGGCCATGCGGTTTTCGGCGGGACGGAAAGATACCAGAGGCGCTGTGCTGCTCCACCGAGCTCCCGTTCGTTCTCGCGCAGGTATGCGCCGAGACGCGCGTAGCCCGCCGCATCGGTGAGCGACATGGGGGAAAGCGTCATCCGCGTGCGCAGGTATTCCGCGTTCTTGACGTTCTCCAGAAGCGCGGAGGAGGCGACCGTCTGTTGTCGCGTGACGCCCACGATGCGGAACTGTTCCGGCAGGACGCCTGCCGCCGCCATCTCGCCGATAGCCGGCAAGAGTTTCCGCCTCGAAAGATTGCCGGTGATCCCGACGATAATGAGGATAGTCGGCGTGCGCGCGGTATTCTCCATCACCCCTTGATATCTTTAGGTTGGATCGGGCTTTCGATGCCGGGCGACCACGCCGCATTGATGACGCCGAACTTCTTTTCATATTCCTCCATCTGATGCGAAAGGCTCTGCACGAGCCGTTTCATGTGCTGCGGGGTGATCGCATACGCGTGCGCATTCTCGCCGACGCTCATGATGATGACGAAATTCTCTTCCGAATGCCCCGCAACGACGCCTTCACAAAACTGCTTGGGAATCTTGTTGAAATCCATAGGACTCACTATATACCGCTCCCCGTGAGGAGTCCAAAAATCCAGAAGACAAGATTCAAGAACGGTCCGGCGAAAAGGAGAGAAAAGAGGAGGAGGAAAATGAGAATCGAAAGAGGTCCCATCATACGGATCC
>JAJXUQ010000026.1 GCA_021782685.1 bacterium | reverse complement strand
CACGCCGCGCCAGCGGGGGTCCGTAGAGAAGAGCGTGACCGAAGCGAACGTCTCGACCATTGACGCCGGATTGCCGACCTCATCGCGATATCCCGCATACTGCCCGCGATGGACGTGGTCAGGGTCCACCTGCAGCGTACGCAGCAGCGCGGCACGCGCGTGCGGCACGCGCTGCAGCTGATCCTCCTCCGGCAAGGTCATGAGCGTAAGCGCCGCGAGCTGGAGCAGATGGCTCTGGACCAGGTCGCGGAGCGCCCCGGTCTGTTCATAGAAAGCGACCCGACCCTCGATCCCTATGGTCTCGCTCGCAAGGATATCGACGCGTTCGATGGCATCCTTATTCCACGAATGTTCAAAGAGCGGATTGTCGCGGCGGAACACGAGGATATTCTGAACCGTTTCTTTCGCAAGATAATGATCTATGCGGTAGACCTGTTCCGAAGCGAACGAACGCTCGACATGCATGACGAGCTCGCGCGCGCTCTCGCTGTCGACGCCGAACGGTTTTTCAAGGAGCAGTTTCGTATTCGGGACTTTCGCGAGCCCCGAGAGGCCGAGATGTTCGATGATAGGCCATGCGGTTTTCGGCGGGACGGAAAGATACCAGAGGCGCTGTGCTACTCCGCCGAGCTCCTGCTCGTTCTCGCGCAGGTATGCGCCGAGACGCGCGTAGTCCGCCGCATCGGTGAGCGACATGGGGAAAAGCGTCATCCGCGCGCGCAGGTATTCCGCATTCTTGACGTTCTCCAGAAGCGCGGAGGGGTCGACCGCTTGTTGTCGCGTGACGCCCACGATGCGGAACTGTTCCGGCAGGACGCCCGCCGCTGCCATCTCGCCGATAGCCGGCAAGAGTTTCCGTCTCGAAAGATTGCCGGTAATACCGACGATGACGAGGACAGTCGGCGTGCGCAGGATATTCTCCATCACCCCTTGATATCCTTGGACTGAATCGGGCTTTCGATGCCGGGCGACCACGCCGCATTGATGACGCCGAATTTCTTTTCGTATTCCTCCACCTGATGCGAAAGGCTTTGCACGAGCCGCTTCATGTGCTGCGGAGTGATTGCATACGCATGCGCATTCTCACCGACGCTCATAATGACGACGAAATTCTCTTCCGAATGCCCGGCAACGACGCCTTCACAAAACTGCTTGGGAATCTTGTTGAAATCCATAGATCTCACTATATACCGCTCCCCGTGAGGAGTCCAAAAATCCAGAAGACGAGATTCGAGAACGGCCCGGCGAAAAGGAGAGAAAAGAAGAGGAGGAAAATGAGGATCGAAAGAGGCCCCATCATACGGATCCGGCCCTCGAAGCGCTCGAGCCTTGAGGAAAGGTGCCAGGGAAGCGCGGCGCGGAGAGCCGTGAAGCCGTCTAAGGGCGGGAACGGAATGAGATTGAAGAGGCCGAGAAAGAGGTTTATGAACGCGACGAGGGCCGCGAAAGAGAGCATGGTCGCCTCGAGGCCGAGGGAAGCGCCGAAGCGCACGATGAGGCCGAAGATGATCGCGAGGAGGATGTTCGTTGCCGAACCCGCTCCCGCAACCAGCGCTTCGCCCCAGCGCCGGTTCTTCAGGTTGTAAGGGTTATACGGTACTGGCTTTGCCCACCCGAAGAGTATCGGCGAATGGCTGAAAACCAGGAGCGCGGGGATGACGAGCGAGCCCATGAGGTCGATATGCGGGAGCGGATTAAGCGTGAGGCGGCCGGCAAGGCGGGCGGTCGGGTCGCCGAGCGAGTCGGCAGCATAGCCATGCGCCACTTCGTGCGCGATGACGGAGAGGATGAGAACGGCGAGGGAAAGGGCTATGTCCATATTGCTCGTTTACGAGCTTATGCTACCATGCGGGAATTATGGCGCGAACCTGCGAGATCACCGGAAAAAGCACGCAAGTCGGCGGGCGGTATTCGAACCGCACCCGTGCGACCCAGTTCAACCCGACCGGCAAGGTCCGCCGCAAGGCCAATCTCCAGCGCCGCCGCATCTACGTCCCCGAACTAGGGAAGACGCTCATCGTCGACATCTCCGTCAAAGGCCTGAAAACGATAAAGAAGAACGGCGCGTACGCTACGCTCAAGAAAGCAAGCGTTATTTAAATCCCGAAGTCTCTCCATCTGAACGATAGACGCCTTCAGGCGTTGTCGAAGATACGGAGAACGAGAATATGCCATAAGAAATGTCCGTTCGACCGGGTGCAGCGACAGTTAGGGAGACCTTGTCGGCAGAGATGCGCGCCCCGTATGGGAATTCGACCGTGCCGGCACGGAGCACCTCTCCTACTTCGTAGCGGGCGAGTATGCTCGCGAGCCCTCCTGTCTGCGCAGCCTTGTTGCTCGTAAGGAGAACGGCGTCGAGTGAACGCTGCCATTCCGGCAGCGACTCGCCGAGGTCGCGCAGGACGCCCGCGTCCGATCCGGTATCGATAAGGATATCTTTACCCCGGGGCGTATGCACGAGGATCGCGATACCTTTCCCCGCCGCGAACACGCGTATCTCGGGTACGCGCGGAGTGAAAATCGTCCCGTATACGTCTATGTTCGCCGCTCCGAGTCCGCAGAGCAAGAGATAAAGGCCGGCAGTCGGCAGCGCACGAGAAGGCATGTGCTATGATGATACATCATAAGACAAACACATGACGTATCACGCGAAAACATTCGAGCTGCCGGCTCTCAAAGGGCTTTCCGAAAAGCAAATCAAAGTGCACCTCGGTCTCTATGAGGGCTACGTGAAGCACGTGAATCTTGTCATGGAGACGCTCAAGGGGTATGCGGCATACGGCGATAAGGCAAGCGATGGCGACAAGCTCGCGATTGCTGAATTACGCCGCCGATTCGCGTTCGAGTTCAACGGCATGCGGATGCACGAGTACTATTTTGAACAGTTTGAAGGCGAGAAAGGCGGCAGTCCCGACTCCGCGCTCGCCGCTGCGGCGAAGGAGAAGTATGGAAGCGGAGAAAACTTCATCGCGCATATTAAGGAAGTCGCCGGAAGCCGCGGCATCGGCTGGGTGGTGGTCTACAGCGACCCGAAGGCGAAGACCCTGCATACCGTCTTCGTGAACGACCACGAGCTCGGCCAGCTCGCGGGGCTGCCGGTCATCCTCGCGCTCGATCTCTGGGAGCATGCCTACATGGTGGACTATGTGCCAGCGGAGAAGAAAAACTACGTCGACGCGTTCTTCGACAACGTGAACTGGAGTGTCGTCGAGAAGCGCTTCGAGGAAGCGAGATAAATGTAGATAAGCGCCGCATACGCCGCGAGCACGAGCCAGAACGGGAATGCGGGGAGCGTGAAAGCCGCGAACGGGAACGTCGCGGCTTTTTGCGCGACGAACACGAGATAGGCGTTTGCGAGATATGCGGGGAACGCGAGCACGATGCCGGCGAGTGGCGCGACCGTTCCGAATGCCATTCCCGTGAAGCCGGCGAGCGCCGAGAGACCCATCGCGAGCGGGACAACGGGTGCGACGAGAATATTCGCCGGGAGCGCGACGATCGAGAAGAGCCCCATGTCGTACATGAGGAGCGGAAGGACGGCGGTTTGCGCGGCGAGCGTCGTCGCGACGACGTTTCTCCAGAAGGCGCTCTTGATGAAAGAGAGGAGCGTTTCGATGATCGGCGCAAGCCAGATGAGCCCGGCAGTCGCTGCCACCGAAAGGCCGAAGCCAGGGTCGAAGACGAGAAGGAGCGGGTTCCAAAGCAGTAGGAGAAATACGGCGACGAGGAGCGCGCGTCCGGCGGCATAACTCTTTCCTGTCGTCCGCGCATAGAGCGCGATAAGCGCCATGAGCATGGCGCGGAGCGCGGTTGCCGATGCGCCCGCGATGAAGACGAAAAGGAGTACGGCAAGCGCTGCTGCCGCGGCTCCCCATCGGCGCGGCAGCTTCGTGAGCGCGAGCGCTGCGAGTATCCACTCCGCTACGACCATCACGTTGTAGCCGGAGAGGACGATGATCTGCACGAGGCCGGAGCGGATGAAATTGTTTTGCAACTCTTTCCCGAGACCGGATTTCCCGCCGATCACGATGCCGCCGGCCAAGGAGGCGTACGGTTCGGGAAGCGTCGCAGAGAGTCCGTCGAGGAATGAATGTTTTATGCGCGCGAGCGCGGCGGGAATCGAATACCACGGCGCGGTCCCGGTCACACGGATGGATGCGAAGTTGAGAATGAAACGCACGCCGTCGCGCTCGAGATACTTGTCGTAACGGAAGGTGCGACCGTTATCGTCAAACGGTTGCGGCACAAGCAGCGTTCCGGAAACATGCACGCGATCGCCGACCGCGACCGTCGGAGAACGCGGCACCACCGCAAGCATCTTCGCCGACTCCCCGTTAGACTCAACGCGGATCGTTACGCGCTGGTTCGCGTCGCGTACGTCAGGATCAGCGACGACAACTCCCTCGTATGAAACGCGATGCCGGAGTTCGCTCGCGAAGGTGTCCGACAACGGGGTGTCGGCGGCGTCAGCGCGCATCATGCCAAGCGCGATGAAGCTACAGAAAATCGCGGCAGCCGCGTACGCATGCCGCGGAGTTAAAAACGATGCCGCCGCGAAAATTCCCGCAAGCAGGAGCGCGAACACGGGCAGCTCCCACCCGAAAGAAAAAAGCGAGCGAAGGAACACTCCGCTCGCGAACCCGCCCGTGATGGCGATAAGCGGGATCATGCGCCGCGATCCATCGCTTCATTGGCGAGCGCATCGGCGTCGCTATTTTCGGCGCGCGGAACGTGCGCGAATGAAACACTTTTGAAAGTTGCGGCGAGCGTTGTCAGCCGCGCGTGCTGTTCCTTCATTGTCGGATGCTTCACCTTGTAAACACCTTTCATCTGCTTCACGACAAGTTCGCTGTCCATCTTCACGGTCACCTCGGTCGAGCTCGCTTTCCCTGTTCCGACGAGTCTCGCAAGCGTTTCGAACGCAAGAATGACCGCTTCGTATTCTGCGAAATTGTTTGTGCGAATACCGAGGAATTGCGAAACGCTCGCAACGGAGTTCCCGCGCTCGTCGCGGATCATCGCGCCCGCGCCGGCCGGTCCCGGGTTCCCTCTTGAGCCGCCGTCGGCATGAATAGTGAATTGCATACGGCCACTATACCAAGCGGATATCAAGAAGTCGCAAGCGGACGGGAGTGCCGCGCGAGAAGGTGTCGCGCTCGAGATGCGCGATGATGTTTGCGCGGCCTCCCACAAGGAGCGTGTCTGCGCCGCGCGCGACAGGTCCTTTCGCAAAGAAAGCGACCGCATCGATACTTCGTCCCCCTCCGTTGTTCGCATCGATCTTTAATTTCAAATGCTCCGCTCCTTTCCCAAAGCGTGAAATCTCGCGCACGACAACCTCGCGCAATAGAAACACCGGCTTCGGATTTTGCACGCCGAACGGCGCGAGCCGCTCCATCTTTTTGAGGAACGCACCCGTCGCTTCTTCGGGCGTGATCTCGGCGTCGGCGCGTTTCAAGAGATCGTCCCCGGACGCATCCTGCGCCGAGATGCGCGCATGCGCTTCGATGAGCCGGTCTTCGAGGAAGAAGACCGCGTCATCGCGCACGGTGAAACCGCCAGCCGCGGCATGCCCGCCGAAG
This sequence comes from bacterium, assembly GCA_021782685.1. Taxonomy (GTDB): domain Bacteria; phylum Patescibacteriota; class Minisyncoccia; order Phycocordibacterales; family Phycocordibacteraceae; genus C7867-001. The sequence continues at coordinate 1,641 of JAJXUQ010000026.1, read as the reverse complement.
TCGACAAAGGTCTCTTCCGTCGCGCGCATGAGCCCGAGCGCATGCACGCTCCCGCTCCGCACCGATCCTTTGATGCTCAGGTCTTCCTCGCGTCCCCAGAGGAACACGGGCCGTTCGTACTCCTCCGCGATGCCGTTTGCGACGAGCCCGAGAAGCGCGGGCCGCCAGGAGGGATCGCCGAGCGCGATGACGCTGCGCACCGCACCGCGCTCCTTCAAGCGCGCGTGCACTGCGCGGGTGAGCGCGCCCGCTTCCGCCTTCCTCTGCCGGTTCGCTTTCTCCAGTTTCTTCGCGAGCGCGTCGGCCTCGTCCTCGCGCTCGGTCGTGAAGAGGGCGAATGCGTCGCGCGCGTCTCCCATGCGGCTTGCGGCATTCACGCGCGGCGCGATCATGAAACCGATGTCGTCCTCGGTAAGCGTGCGCTGATCGGCGCGGATCGTGCGGCAGAGTTTCTGGAGGCCGACCCGCGGCGACTTGCGGAGCACGAGGAGGCCGTAGGTCGCGAGCACGCGATTCTCGCCGGTGAGCGGCACCATGTCGGCAATGGTCGCGAGTCCCACCATGTCGAGAAGCCATTTCTCCCACCCGGGCGGTACGTGCGCGCGAAGCTCGGGTGCGACGGCAAGCGTTGCGCACACGAGCTTCCAGGCGACCCCCGCTCCGCAGAGCCCGCGGAAAGGGTAGGTTTCGTCGGAGCGCGCATTCGGATTCACCACCGCGAACGCGTCGGGCAACGCTTCGCCGGGCAGGTGATGGTCGGTGACGATGACTTCCATGCCGAGCGCGCCCGCATGCGCGATAGCTTCGGTGTCGGTGATTCCGGAGTCGATCGTGACGATGAGTTTCACTCCGTTTTTCGCAAGCTTCTCTATGCCGGAACTATTTACACCGTAACCTTCCGCGTGGCGATGCGGAATATAATTTTCAAAATCCGCACCGACTTTTTTCAGGAAATCATGGAACAGGACGCCGCCCGGGATACCGTCGCAGTCGTAGTCGCTCCAGACCGCGATCCTTTCTTTTGCACGAATCGAGTCGGCGAGCCGCCGCGCCGCTTTTTGCATATCGCGCATGAGCAGCGGGTCATGCAGGTGCGCGTCGTAGGAGGGATTGAGAAAGATCTCGGCATCTTCTTTGGTCAGGACGCCGCGGCGCGCAAGCAGCGCCGCGGTGAGATCGTCGTATTGCGCAAGCTCGGTACGGAGCGCCTCGTCAAGCGGATCGTGGAGTGGGAACATGTGCGGACTATTGTATACTGACTGTCGATGGAAGACACCGTCTTCATGAAAATAATACGCCGCGATATTCCCGCGGATATCGTGTATGAAGACGGCGAAACGCTCGCCTTTCTCGACATAAAGCCGATCGTGCCCGGACATACGCTCGTCATTCCGAAAAAGCCGGTACGGAATATTTTTGATGCCGATGACGAGACGCTCGCTGCCCTCATGCATACGGTCCGGAAGATAGCGCCGGCCGTACGCGATGCGGTCGGTGCGCATGGCGTGCATATCAACTCCAATCACGAGAGCGCCGCAGGACAGATCGTCTTTCATCTCCACTTTCACATCATCCCGCGCCATGACCGCAGCGAGTTTTCTTTTTGGCCGCAGCAGGAGGATTTTCCTCCGGCCGAATCCG
>JAJXUQ010000025.1 GCA_021782685.1 bacterium | reverse complement strand
GGTGGAGAAGCTTGCGGCGCTCGCGCGTATCTCGATAGCGGAGGACGAAATCGAGAAATTCACGAGCGAATTTGACGCGATTCTCGCGTACGTCGGCCAGCTCGAGGCGCTGGACCTCTCCCGGAATCCCGCGGAAGAGAAGCCGCCCTTGCGCAACGTGATGCGTGCGGACGGCGAGCCGCACGCGCCGCGCGCGTATACCGAGCGGCTTGCCGAACAGTTCCCCGCGCGCGAGGGCGATGCGCTTGCGGTGAAGCAGATAATTTCCCATGACTAAACCGAATGAGCTGACGATAGCGGAAGCGGCCTCCTTGCTGCGCGCACGGGAACTTTCAGTACGCGAGCTCTGGGACGCGTGCGCCGAAGCTTCCCGCGCAGGGAACAGCGAGCTCAACGCGTTCCTGGAGATCTTCGATGCGGATGACGCGGCGATAGCGCGCGCACAGGAGCGTATCGATACCGAAGGCCCCGCCGCGCCGCTTCTTTGCGGCATACCGCTCGCGATGAAAGACAATATCCTGATAGAGGGGAAGATAGCGAGCGCCGCGTCGAAGATGCTCGGTAATTATCGTGCGACCTACGATGCGACCGTGGTGAAGAAGCTGAAACAGGCCGGAGCGCTCTTCCTCGGGCGCACCAACATGGACGAGTTCGCGATGGGTTCCTCGACCGAGCATTCCGCGTATGGAGCGACGAGAAATCCGCATGATACGCGCCGCGTCCCCGGCGGCTCTTCCGGCGGATCCGCCGTCGCGGTTGCCGCGCATTTCGCGCTCGCGGCGCTCGGTTCTGACACGGGCGGCTCCATCCGCCAGCCCGCCGCGCACACCGGCATCGTGGGACTGAAGCCGACGTACGGCGCCGTCTCGCGTTCGGGGCTTATCGCGATGGGTTCCTCGCTCGACCAGATAGGCCCGCTCGCAAAAACGGTTGGAGATGCGCGTGCCCTCTCTGAGGCAATCTCCGGCCGCGATCCGCTCGACGCGACGACAATCCCCGACAGCCTCTATCCCGTCCGTCCTCCGAAGGAACACATGCGCATCGGCGTCCCGCGCCGCCTCCTCGGCGAGGGCGTCGACACGGATATGCGTGCCGCTTTCGACGCGGCGCTCGAAGGGCTTGTTGAAGCCGGGCATACGCTCATCGACATAGAGTTGCCGATGAGCGCCTACGCGCTCGCGGCTTACTACGTCATCATGCCCGCGGAAGTCTCGACGAACCTCGCGCGTCTTGACGGCATCCGTTACGGGCTTCCTGAGCGGGGCGAAACCCTGCTCGACGATTATCTCCTCTCGCGCACGAACGGCTTCGGAGAGGAGACGCGCCGCCGCATCCTTCTCGGTACGTTCGTGCTCTCCTCCGGCTACATCGATGCGTACTATCGCAAGGCAGACGCCGCGCGCGGCGTACTGCGTCGGGAATACGGAGACGCCTTCGCGAAGGCCGATGTTATCGCCTTTCCGACGACGCCTTCCCCGGCGTTTGCGCTCGGCGAGAAGAACGACCCGCTTTCAATGTATCTGGAAGATATTTTCACCGTGACCGCGAACCTCACCGGCATGCCGGCGTTGTCTGTCCCGATGGGTACCGTAAAGCGGGAAGGGAAGAAGCTTCCTGTCGGCATGCACCTTACCGCGCCGCACCAAGCGGAAAACGTCCTTTTCGCCCTGGGCGCCGCGGTGGAGAAGGCGCGCGGCCGCTAGCTTGTTTCATTTATACTGAAGAGGATGCCCACCTCCACTTCCACGCCACAAGTAAACGCCGCGAATCTTTTCCATTTCGCCCACGATCTCGCGTACGGCACCTACACCTCGGCGCACTATGCGGAGTTCCAGGCGCTCCTCGCGCATTTCTGGTTTTGGGTCGTTGTCGGCGGTTACGCGATCGCAGCCGTGGCATTTTTCGTCGTCGTGTACACCACGAGAAACATCTTCAGGCTTCGGGAACGCGAAAGCAAATATTACGATACGGTGATTCTCGCCCCCGAGACGGAGGGCGGTATGAATCCGCGCTGGCAGCATATCCAATCGCTCATCAGCGGTATAGGCGCGAGCGAGTGGCGCGCGGCGATCATCGAGGCCGACATCATGCTCGATGCGATGCTCACGGAACAGGGCTATGCGGGCGAGAGCGTCGGCGAGAAGCTCAAGAGCGTCGAGCAATCGGACTTCAATACGCTCCAAGACGCGTGGGAGGCGCATAAGGTGCGCAATCAGATAGCGCACGAAGGGTCTTCGTTCGACCTCTCGGAAACGCTTGCGCGCCGCACCATCGCGCATTACGAAGCCGTTTTCCGCGAATTTAAGATCATCTGATCCCGACCAAGTGTTGCCCTGCCGTATTTCTCGTGTATACTTGCTACTAGCGGGGTAGAGGAGAGGTACCTCGGGAGGCTCATAACCTCCAGACGCCGGTTCAATTCCGGCCCCCGCAACAAGGTAGTGCGGCCTGCTAACCCAGACCGCCCGGCATCAAAAGTGCCGAAAATCAGTTCAAGACCGACACGGTCAAAACTCGCAAAAGGCGCTCGAAAGAGCGCCTTTTGCGAGGCTCGTAAAATTAAGCTAATTCGGTGTTTTTTGCTAGAATGGTCAGAATGGCAACGCTGAACTGGATTGGCAAAGAAGCCGTGGTAAATCACGACAAGGAAGTGCCGTTCAAGCTGCTCAAAAAGGTCCCGTCAGCATCGGTCGGCAAGGAGTCGAAAAACCTTATCGTTCACGGCGATAATCTCGAAGCGCTCAAAGCGTGGTAGTGTGGTATCGTCATACTAACGTCATGGAAATCAAGTCGACTATGCAGACACGGAAGTCGGGCATAGTGCCCGTGGTATATCGAGATATCGAGTCGTTCGAGGAGCTCGGCAGTCGAACGGTGCACGGCGTGCACGCATTCTGCTTTGCGGGAGACCGGCTCGTTATCGTGTATTCAGAGGCGAAGGGGTATTGGACACCGCCGGGCGGCGGCGTGGAGCCGGGAGAGAGCGCAGAAGAAGCGATTGTGCGCGAGGTGCTTGAAGAGACGAACATGCGCGTGCTCAAACAACAGATCATCGGCTACCAGGAAGTCTCCGAGCCGCATCGGCTCACAGTGCAAGTGCGCGCGGTCTGTATCGTCGAGCCGATCGGACCGTTCGTAGCCGACGCTGACGCAAGCGATGGTGAAGGCGTCACCGAGATCAAGCTCATCGGTCCGAAAGACATCAAACGATACTTTGACTGGGGCGAGATCGGCGAGCATATCCTTGCTCGTGCCCTGGAACTAAAGGGTCAACTCGACAAGGATGAGTAAGGGGATGAGCAGAAAGCGGCTTCTGACGCCGGTCGGGGACAGTATGGCCCTTCCAACACGGTCGTGACGTGAAGTTCCACGTCAGAGTTACTGCAAGGGGGGGTTAAAGGAACTTCTTTTCTCACCCTGTATACTGGAAAGCATGGCCGTGTGTGCCACCTCTGCCCATGTTGTCCAAAACAATCACCATCGCATCGGTCATACTCGCCACGGCATGCTTCATGGTGCCGTCGGTAGCGTCTGCGTCGGCGCTTTCGCCCGGTCAGGTGCAGGCCATCATAACGCTTCTGGAGGCGTTCAATGTCGACCAGCCGACGGTGGCCCGGGTAAAACAGGCGCTCGGAGCTGCTCCGGCACCCGCTTCGAGCAACCAGGCGGGCAGCACCGCCACCGATCCCTCTCCTGCTTCGCCGCCGCCGGCTCCGCATGTTCCGCCGGTCGGAAGTCCGTATTCCTCGAGCAATGTCGGCTTCGACCTTTCCTACAACTCGCTTTCGTATCCGTCTCAAGGCTTCAGTTTCGGCATTGTCGGCGTTTCAGGCGGGAAAGCGTTTACGCGGAACGGCCGGCTGGCCTCCGAGTATGCGTGGACGCACTTCGGCACCGCCGCACCGACTCTCTATATAAATCTGAACGCGCCCTACGGCAGCACGGTAGCGGGGAATATCGCCGCGCCGAAATCCTGTCCGGCATCCGCGGCGACCAGCACCGAGCCAACGGTCTGCGAAGGCTACAACTACGGCTACAATGCGGCGGAAGATGCCTACGCCTACGCAAAGAGCGCCAATGTCCCGGCGAAGCTTTGGTGGCTGGATATCGAAGAGGCCAATAGCTGGTCGTCGGACACGGGAGTGAATGATGCGACGATACAGGGCGCGATCGATTATTTGAATACGCAAGGCATGCGCGTCGGAATCTATTCGACAGCGCGCATGTGGCGCGGCATCGCGGGAAGCGGTTTCGTGCCGGCGCAGACGATCGATGGTCAAGCGGTCTCTGTCCCGACATGGATGCCTATCGGCATTTCAAACCTGGTCAGCGCAATCAATAGCTGCGCGACCGGCACCAGCTTCATCTCCGGCAGCCCGGTCTGGATCGTGCAGTACGTGGCGAACTCGACCGCCGTCGACCAGAACGTCGCCTGCTAAGCAAAAACGCATGCCCGCCAGAGGATAGCGGTCTTAGAGAGCGCCATCCCGGCGACTAGAGTTTCGGCAAGTCGACTCCCGTAGAAGGAATGCCGTTCACGCCCCCCGAGATATTCGCTTCTCCGGAAGCGTCCGTGCTCGTGGCCGCTGTTGTCGTACGGGGGTCTCCTGGCGAAGGTGTCGTGGTGCCTGCGGAAATGAGAGGCGGGGTGCCCGACGCGACGAGTTCTGTCGTTACGGAGGGCGCGCCTGCCCCCGTAGCGTCTTTACCGCCTTTTGCGCGCGAGCGGTCATACATCGGCTGATCAGCTCCGTGGTCGCGGATGAGCGTTTTCGGCGCCGTGCTCGTTGCAGTCGCATCCGCGCCCGCGAACGCATCTATCCGGAGCGTCGTCGCGGCGCGCGCGAGGACGTCGAGGCGCGCGGTCTCTGAAAGGGAATTCTGGAACGCATGAAGCGCTCCGGCATGATCGCCCTGCCTCAAGAGCGCATCGCCTTCTGCCGCGAGCGCGGCAGATCGCGCGAACGCGCCTTCTGCCGAGGAAGTGCTCGATGCGGCAAGTGCCGCCTTCGCGTGCGTGATGAGCGCTGCAGAGGCGTCGAGCGCGGCGGCGGCATGCATGCCGAGCCGTGCGATCTCGGGCGCATCCGCCGTGCTCGGCGTTTCCACACCGGCGTTTGCGCGCGCGGCGGCGGCCTCGGCTTGCGCGGTTATCGTCTGCCGGAGCGCTGCCGTGGCGTCTGTATGCCGTTCGGTATCCACGGTCGCGAGCACGGCAGCGTAGGCGGAAAGCTTCGCGGCGAACACGGCATCCGCTACGGCCGTCTGGTTAGTGCTTGCGCCGCCCTGCGCTGCGCTCGCGGCGTCCACGCTCGCGACGAACCGGTTCCCGATCTCGGTTTCAGTGCTGGTCGCGAGCCGCCCCTCGCTCGCGAGCGTTGCCGCCTCCTCGACCCGCCGTTCAGCGAGCGTCAGCTGCCATGCCGCTTCCGCGCGCGGCGACCCTGCAAGGAGGAGTCCTTCGGCAGGCTCGATAACGTTGACTTTCACCGGGTAGAGCGCGTCGCCCGGGAGCGTTCCTTCGGCGGCGTAGGCGACGCCGCCGCTGCTAAACGCAAGCACCAGGAGCGCCGCGGTGATCCTCGCGAACGTCGGCCGTCGCGCGTAGGAGAGGATACTCGCGAAGAGGGCATGCATTCCCGCACGCCGCGCCGCCGTGCGGCGCGGCGTGAAGCTCATATACTCGCTCACCACGAAGCGCATCTTCTCGCGCTCCTGCGAAGAGAGTTCGTCTCCGGACAAGCTCTTTTTCAACAGAGTTTCGAAATCGTGTTTCATAGGGGATTATTGCCGTTCGCTATACCAGGCCCGCAGCCGTGCGACCGCGCGATGCAACCGGACGGACACCACGTTCTCAGAGGTGCCGAGCGCGGCGGCGATCTCTTTCGGCGAGAGGTCATCGAGGTAACGCATCGTTACGACGACGCGATACGAGTCCGGCAGCCGCGGGATGAGCGCGCGGACCCGTGCCGCATCCTGCGCCGTATCGAACTGCTCCTCTTTCTCGGCGCGGCTACCGGTCGAAAAGAGAGCCTCGGTCTGCACGGGGTCTTCCTCGAGCAGCGCATCGAGCGACCCTTCCTTCGTCCGGCGATACTCGTCGATGATGAGGTTGTTCAGGATGCGGTACAAGAGGCTCTTCCAGTGCCGGACCGTCTCGCCCTTGCGCGCGTAATCCCATGCCTTGATGAAGGTGTCCTGGGTGATGTCTCGTGCGCGATCGCGGTTGCTGAGCCGAAACGAAGCGTGCCGGAAGAGCGCATCCGCGTATTCATCGAATGCCTTGAGGAACGCTTGTTCGTAGGATTCGCGCATGGCGGCAGCCCGGAATGGAGTGGCTGTCTCCAGCATACGCCAGGTCGAGGCTGTTGTCGCGGGTGTCATAGGCTTGGGTGCGCACTCGGGAAGCCGAAATTACGGCAGGGCTGCGCTTGCGGAGTCTTTAAGGATGGCGTGGAGCGAATCCAAGAGGCGCGCCTGTGCGGCGACCGAAAGACCTCCGGTCGCATTCGGCGACTCATGCGCGAGGTCCTCACGTGCGACCGCTTCCGTGCGTATCGCGAGCCCGACGCGATCGGTCGAGAGCAGGAAGCTGTACCACGGATAGCGGACGCTCGTCGTACCCGTAGCGTCGACAGACAGCTCGACAGGGATGCTGATGCTGATCATGCCGAGGATCTTTGCGGGCACGGTGTAGGAGATCGATACCTTGCTCGAAGAGAGCCGTATCGACGAAACGTGGGCGTCAGTTCTCGCAAGGGCATCCGCCTGCGCACGCAAGCTGCTCGATGCAGACGCAGAGGTGGTTGCCGCGCTCGTACTTGCGAGCCCGAGCGCGATGTCGTCGCGGGTGATGACGATCGGAGTCTCGTCAGGGACGGTGGCGTCCGCGCTCATCTGTGCGGTTCCTGTTGCGCGTACCGCGGAGAGTCCGGCGCCGCCGGAGAGATCGCCGGTGAGCGCGGCGTGCGTTTGCGCGTGGACGATTACTGGCGCAAGCGGCAATGCCGCCGCAGACGCGATGAGCGAGATGATGAAGCGAGTTTTCATATCGGGAGAAAAAGTAGCGAAATAGGGGATAATTGGTGCCAATTTATGTATGGCAAAAGTGATGACGTGGCACTTCCGCGCTCCTTACGCGCGACCCGCGGTGAATGTATCTCTAGAGCGTCCGCACAAAGGCGGGGAGGGCGCGGCGCTTTCGGCGCCGCGCCCTCCCCGATTACGCGTTCAGCTTCCGAAGGAAGAGGAAG
>JAJXUQ010000024.1 GCA_021782685.1 bacterium | reverse complement strand
TCTGTTCAACGGCATCCGAAACAAGGTGTTCTATGCGAAGGGGCGCCGGCGGCCCGACCGATACATCGTCTTCGATCTGCCTGCGGAAGCAGCCCGCGAGCGCGTTATGAGCGCGGATCGGGGCAGCTTGAATCATTTCGACGCGCGCGAGCTTCCGTATTACGAGCGCGTTCGCGAGGGCTTCAAGGCGTTTGCTCTCGGTCAGCCGGTGACGTTCATCGATGCGTCGCGGCCGGTCGAGGAAGTGCATGCTTCCGTCCTTGAGGCGCTTGCGTCGATAGGCGTCAGAGCTTGAACGATTTTTTGATTAAAACCGGCCGTACGGCCGGTTTTCTTCTGCTTGCGTTCTTGTCCATCTGCGCGTAGAGTCTTCCGCAGGCTGTTCTTATCAACTCGGTATATCGGGAAGGAGACCGAACCATGTCTACTACTGGCGTACTGCCGCAGCAGATGCTCCAAGAGCTTTGCGACTGGGGCAACATCACAGGTATTCCGGAGGAATACCTCAACCCCGCATCGATCGACCTTCCGCTCGCGGATGAGGCGTACCGTCTCGAGAACATCTTTCTTCCACTTAAGGGCGAGAAGGTGCGTAGCTTGTTCTCGCTTGTGGGGGCTACACCGCATAATTTCGACAATCCGTTAGAAGTCGGCGTGCCGTATCTTATCCGTGTCGAAGGGAAATGGGAGCTCCCGAGCATGGTGTACGGCTATGCCAATCCGAAATCGTCGACGGGCCGTGACGGATTCTTCTGTCGGTCGATCGCTGACAATGTCGACATGTATGATGCGCTTACCGGCACGTGCTGGGCAGGGGAGCAGTGGGTGCTCGCGCGCCCCGACTACTTCCCGGTCTTGGTCCACCCGGGTCTCGCATTGTCGCAAGTGCGCCTTTTTGACGGAAAATCGTTCCTCGACGATCTGCATACCGAGCATGCGACCCGCAAGCACGGTCTCATCTTCGACAAGCACGGCCGGAGAGTGCCGTTCCCGGAGACACGCCGGCATGCGGATTCGTTCCTGTTGACGCTCGACCTGCGCGGGATGAAACTCGTCCTTCGCAAGGGCAGGTTCTATATCCTTCAGACGAATGAGCCGATTCTTGTCCCGCCATACCTCTCGGCAGAATTGCGTGCCATCGATCCGCGGCTTGGCGAGTTCCGGTCGCATGCGGCCGGGTACATCGACCCGGGCTGGGGATACGGTAAAAAAGGGGAAGGATGCGGCCGACCGATAACGCTCGAGGTGATCCCCCAGGAAGACATGCTGGTGCGTCACGGACAGGTCATTGCCCGCATCCGCTTCGAACGGATGAAGGAGGAGCCGGTCGTCCCGTATGATGCGGCGACGTCGAATTATACGGATCAGCGCACAGCACGTCTCTCGAAGCACTTCGCGCGCGTTGAGGATATGAAGATCGTCGGCTGGGAATGCCACGGTACCCGCAAGGTGCTTGACCTCAGCAAGGTCGGATATTACGACCCGCACGACTTCTTCATGCCGATATACGGGACATGACGTGCGTTGCGCAACCCGTGTTCGCGCGCTATAGTTAAGACGGTCTGCTCCATCGCCAAGGTTTCTAACTTGGCTTCGACGGCATCCTTGCGAAGGCCGTCTTTTTTTATGCAGGGAGTCTCTGGTACACTCGCGATATGGAAGGCAGGATACGAGAAGCGGTAGCGAACGTCCTCACAAAGCTCGGCGCGGAAGAGGTGGTGTTCACCGTCGAGCGTCCCGGGGACGCCGCGCATGGCGACTACGCGACGAACGCGGCGCTCGCCGCGGCGAAAGCGCTCGGGAGGAATCCCCGCGAGCTCGCGGACTCGCTCGCGGAGCGCCTTACCGGCGAGCTCGCCTCCGAGGTGAGCCACGTGGCAGTCGCGGGTCCCGGTTTTGTGAACATCACGCTTGCGCGCGAAGCGGTGACGTTTGCGGTGTCTGAGGCCGCCGCACAGGGCATGGAGTGGGGGAAGGGAAGCGAGTTTTCCGGCAAGCGCGTCCTCATCGAGTACTCGAATCCGAACGCTTTCAAGGAGATGCATGTCGGGCATTTGGTCGGAACGATTATCGGCGAAGCGTTGTCGCGCCTTATCGAGAATTCCGGTGCGACGGTCGCGCGCAACACTTTTGGCGGGGACATCGGTCCGAACGTGGCGAAAGCACTCTGGTGGCTCCGAAAGGATGGCATCACCGAACCAACGACGGCGCAAGAAGTCGGTACCGCCTATGTCGAAGGCTCACAGGCATATGAGACCGATCCAAAAGCGAAAGAGGAGATAGACGCGCTCAATCAGGCGCTGTATGCCGGCACCGATCGGGAGCTGATGACGCTCTGGCGTCGCGGACGGGATGTCTCGACGGAAGAGTTCCGTCGTATCTGGAACCTGCTCAGCACCCATTTCGATTTTGAATTTTTTGACAGCGATACGACGGAAGTCGGTATACGCGTGGTACGCGATGGGCTCGAGAAGGGCATTTTCCGGAAGAGCGATGGGGCCGTCATCTACGACGGGGAGAGGAAGGGCGTACATACGATGGTGTTCATCACCTCGCGCGATACGCCGACCTACGAAGCGAAGGACATCGGCCTCGCCTTCCTCAAGGAAGAGCGGTGGGCTTCAGACGCGGTCATTATCATCTCCGGCAACGAGCAGACCGGCCGCTTCAAGACCGTGCTCGCTGCGCTCGCCGAGATAGCGCCGCTTGTCGCGGCGAAGACCAAACACGTCGCGACGGGCTTCTTGAGGCTCTCCTCGGGCAAGATGTCCTCGCGCGAAGGGAATGTCATCACGGCCGCGAGGCTTATCGAAGACGTCGCGAAGAGAGCGAGCGAGAAGAATGCCGATCCGCTCGTTGCCGAGCAAGTTGCCGTCGGTGCGATCAAATACATGGTGCTGCGCCAGTCGCCAGGCTCTGACATCATCTTCGACGCGGAGAAGTCGCTTTCGCTCGAGGGGGACTCGGGGCCGTACCTTCAGTACGCGCTTGTCCGCGCGAAGAAGATCCTCGTCTACGCGGAAGACGGCGAGGGCGGGGCCGAAGAACCGGCGGCGCCGTATGCGATCGAACGCGCCATCCTCCACTACCCGGAGGTCGCCGCGCGCGCCGCAAAAGAGCTTGCGCCGAACCTTCTCGTGAACTATCTCACCGAGCTTGCCGCGACGTGGAATTCTTTCTATGCGATCGAGCAAGTGCTTGGCAGTCCAGAAGAAGCGTATAAGCGGCGTGTCGCGCGCGCGTTCGCCGCGACGATGACGAACGGTCTCACGCTCCTCGGTATCCCCGCGCCGGAAAGGATGTGAGGCCGCGGCAGCCCTTTCCTTGCGTCCGCCCGGGTCCGCGCTCTGCGCTCGTCACCCGTCTCGCTTGGTAGTACTATGAAGCCTATGCCAGAAAAATCAGACGCCGCAAAGCGCGAGGAAGCGGTCCTTGCGTTCTGGGAGCGTGAACATATTTTCGAGAAATCGCTCGAAAAAAAATCTCCGAAAGGCGATTTCGTTTTCTACGACGGCCCGCCGTTTGCCACCGGCACGCCGCACTACGGACACATCGTCGCGAGCGTCATAAAAGACGCCGTTCCGCGTTATAAGACGATGCGCGGCTACCACGTGCCGCGCGTGTGGGGCTGGGATACGCACGGCCTGCCCATCGAGAACGTTGTCGAAAAGGAGCTCGGTTTCAAGCACAAAAAAGATATAGAAGCGTACGGCATAGAGAAGTTCAACGAACGGTGCCGCGCGCAGGTCTTGGAGTACGTCGACGAGTGGAAGAAAATCATTCCGCGCATCGGCCGTTTCGTTGACATGGAACGCCCGTACACCACCATGGACGCTTCTTTCATGGAAAGCGTGTGGTGGGTCTTCAAGCAAGTTTATGACAAAGGCCTCGTGTATGAAGACTATCGCTCGATGCATATCTGCCCTCGCTGTGAGACGACGCTTTCTCAGCAGGAAATCGCAGAGGGGTATAGGGACGTAAAGGACATCGCCGTGACGGCGAAGTTCAAGGTCACGAATCCGGAGAAACTCGGGCTCAAAGGCGATGTCTATCTGCTCGTGTGGACGACGACGCCTTGGACCTTGCCCGGCAACGTCGCGCTTGCGGTCGGTGCAGATATTCCCTATAGTATTTATACTGAAGGAAACGAGACAAACATAATATCGCCTCTTCGTTTGCAGCACGTTTCTATCGATGATCTATCAAATTTTACTTCAGAGGATCTTCTGCGAAGAGCGAAGGAATCTGGCGTAAAGATTCTCACAGGCAAAGATCTCGTCGGCCTCGAATACGAACCACCGTTCGATTATTACAAGAAGGACGCGTCGCTCAAGAACCGCGAGAACGGGTGGAAGGTCTACGCGGCCGACTTCGTGACGACCGATACGGGCACGGGCATCGTGCACATCGCGCCCGCCTTCGGTGAAGACGACATGGCGCTCGGCAAGCGGGAGAATCTTCCGTTCGTACAGCATGTGAACTATGACGGCACGATGAAAGGCGAAATCACGGATTTCGCCGGTATGGAAGTGAAACCCAAGGCCGACGATGATAAGATTCGCCTCGGCACCGACATCGCGGTCATCAAGCATCTCCAGGAGCACGGCACCTTCTTCGCGAAGGAGAATCTCACGCACAGCTACCCGCACTGCTGGCGCTGCGATACTCCGCTCTTGAACTATGCGACCACCTCATGGTTCGTGAAGGTGACCGCACTCAAGGACGAACTCTTGAAGAACGCGAAGCGGATCAGCTGGACGCCGGCACACATAAAGGAAGGGCGCTTCGGCAAGTGGCTCGAAGGGGCGCGCGACTGGTCGATCTCGCGCCAGCGCTTCTGGGCGAGCGCGATCCCGATCTGGAAGGATGCGCGAGGGAACATAACCGTTATCGGCTCCATCGACGAACTCAAGAAGCACGCGAAGAAGTCCGGCAATGCCTACTTCATGATGCGACATGGCGAAAGCGGGAAGAATATCACGAACATCGTAAGTTCAGATCCCCTTAGCAACAACCTCACGGAGCGCGGGAAGGAAGAAGCGCGCAAAGCCGCTCGCGCGCTCGCGCGTACGGGCATAGACGCGATCTATGCGTCGCCCTTCATGCGTACGAGAGAGACCGCGGAGATCGTCGCCGACGCGCTCGGCATGGATCGCTCGGCAATCGTCTTCGACGAGCGGCTGCGCGAGTTCGATTTCGGCTCGCTTTCCGGCAGGCCGCTTGAGGAATTCATCGCGTATCGCGCGGCGCACATGCCGAATTTTACCGAGCGTATGCCGGGCGGCGAAAGCTACGCGGACGTAAAACGCCGATTCGGCGAATTCATATATGAGATCGAGTCGACGATTGCCGGCAAGCGCGTGCTCATCGTCACGCACGGCGTCGGCCTTGAATCATTTGTTGCCATTATGCGCGGCGCCGACCTGAAAGCTTTCGCAGGAGTCGTACGCGATAGCGACTTCAAGACCGGCGAGCTGCAGGCGCTCGACTTCGTACCGTTGCCGCACAACGAGGACTACGAGCTTGATCTGCACCGGCCCTATATCGATGACGTGGCGCTCGAGAACGAAGCGGGCGAGCCGCTCACGCGCATTCCCGACGTGCTCGACACCTGGTTCGATTCGGGTTCGATGCCGTATGCCGCGCGGCACTATCCGTTTGAGAACAAGGGACGGTTCGAGCGTTCCTTTCCGGCGCAATTTATCGCGGAAGGCGTCGACCAGACGCGCGCTTGGTTCTATTACCTCCACGTGCTCGGCGGCGCGCTTTTCAAGAAAAATGCGTTCGAGAATGTCATCGTCAACGGCATCGTCGTCTCGCCTGAGGACGGCAAGAAGCTCTCGAAGAGCAAGAAGAATTACCCAGACCCGATGCATATGGTCGAGAAGTACGGCGCCGATGCGATGCGTTTCTATCTCCTTTCTTCGCCGGTGGTCGAGGCCGAGAATCTCGCGTTCGCCGAGAGCGGTGTCGACGAGGTTGCGAAGAAGAATGTCGGGCGTCTTCGAAACGTGCTTTCGTTCTACCAACTTTTCGCAAACAGCTCGGCACCGGCAGCATCTTCGGTCGCGCTCCGGGCCGCTAGGCCAAGTCTTACTACCGAAGATGCTGCCAGTGCCTCGCCGCATGTGCTCGACCGCTGGATACGTGCGCGCCTTGCGGAGCTCATACGGGACGCGACGATCGGCTATGAGCGCTATGAGCTCGACCGTGCGGTGCGCCCGCTGACGCTTTTCATAGACGATCTCTCCGCATGGTACGTGCGCCGATCGCGCGACCGTTTCAAGAAGGAGTGCGAAGACAGGACGCTCGCGCTCGCGACGCTGCGCTTCGTGCTTCGCGAAAGCGCGAAGGTGATGGCGCCGGTCATGCCCTTCATCGCGGATGAGATTTTCATGGCGGTGCGCGCCGAAGGCGATCCGTCCAGCGTGCATCTTGCCGATTGGCCGGAAACGAGGCGAAGATGGCGCCTTTTCCGCAACGGCGATGATGCATTGCTTGCAGGGATGGCGCGTGTGCGCGCGCTCGCTTCCGACGCGCTGCAGTTGCGCCAGAAAGCGGGGATCAAGGTGCGCCAGCCGCTCGCGAAGCTCTCGGTTCCGGACACGCTCTCGAAAGAACTCGCACAGATTCTCGCGGAAGAAGTGAACGTGAAGCGCGTTTTGACAGGCCGTGCGACGGTCAATCTCGATACCGAGATCACCGCGGAGCTCGTCAAGGAAGGCGATGAACGCGAGATGGCGCGCGCGGTCGCCGAAGCGCGCAAGGCCGAAGCCTACTTGCCGAGGGATGCCGTGCGCGTCGAGATCCGCACGGAAGGCAAGTACGAAGTCGAGCTGTCGACCGGCCGTACTCGTTTCGACCTCATCCGCGATGCGGCATAAGTACGAAACACGCGGTATCGCGCTCGCTCGCGCTCCTTCCGGGGAAGCGAATGCGTTTGTCACGCTCATCACCCCTGATCTCGGGATGGTACGCGCGCGCGTACAGAGTCTGCGCCGCTCGGGCGCCAAACTCGCTCCGGCGCTCGTAACGTTTGCCGAGAGCGACGTACTGCTCGTGCGAGGAAGGGAGGGGTGGCGTATCGTCGGGGCGGTTCTTCGGGAAAACTGGTTCGCGCGGATGCGCCGGAGCGCTTCAAACGCGCGCGCAGCGCGCGTTTGTCATCTTCTTTTGCGGCTAGTCGCCGGAGAGGAACGGAACCCCGCTCTCTTTTCCGTTCTTGCCGGCCTCTTCGAGGCGCTTGCCACACTCCCCGAAGAGGAGTGGGATGCCGCCGAAGTGCTCGCCGTGCTGCGGGTGCTCGCGGCGCTCGGGCTCGACGCGGGGGCCATCCCGGGCGAGCCGGCCGCATTTGCGCCCGTGCTGCTCGCAGAGGTTGCCACGGAGCGTGCGCGGTACATAACGCGCATCAACCGCGGCATCGCCGCCTCGGGCCTCTGAATTCCCGTGTTGTATACTGGCTGTGCAATGCAACCTGACAACCAAGACGACGACGTCAGCTCGCTTGAACGCGCACGCGAGCGCCTGTATGCGCCCGATACGGTTATGCGCGATTCGCGTACGCCGCTCGCCGCTTCGCGCACCCGCTCGCTGCCGCATGCGTGGGAGAGGGAAGCGCCTTCTCCGAACGCCCTATCCCGTGCGCCGCGGCACGTGCGCCTCGCGGGGGTCTTCTTCGTCATAACGCTCGTCTTTTTTATCGCGTCGCTCGGGATCGCCGGCTACTTCCTTTACTACGGCGGCAATTCGGTCTCGCTGGATAAGATAAGCATGGGTATCCAGGGCCCGACGACTATCGCCGCCGGCGATACGGTCCCGCTCTCGCTCACTATCACGAACAGGAATTCGATAGCGCTCGAGAACGCGACCATCGAAGTCGATTTTCCGACCGGTTCGCGCAGCGCGGACAACGTGTTGCAGGCATACCCGCGCTACGTCGAGAATCTCGGTACGCTCGCGAGCGGGGAG
>JAJXUQ010000023.1:5204-8144 GCA_021782685.1 bacterium | reverse complement strand
GCCGCGGAGATGCTGCTGATTGCGGCGAGCGCCCCGCCGGCGATGAGGAACCCTGCGAACAGAAGCTCCTTATCGCCAAGGAGCCGGTCGGCAACCCATCCGGCCGGATACTCGATAAGAAGGAATGGCAAAAGCATTATGGAGAACATCCATCCGAGATTCGCCCACGATATGCCGAGTTCGCTATGAAGGTAGGCCGGGACATAGAAGGCAACCCAGACGTAAAAGAGGTACAAGAGCAGGTGCGCGAACGTAACGGCGGCGAGATCGCGGTCGCGCACGATGCAGAAGAAGGTATCACGCATGTGCGAAAGCCCGGGCGTCTTGCCCTGCGGGAGCTTGCGCGCGGCAAAGAGGACGACGAACGGGACGAGAGCCGCCGCTGCCGCGAGGAAGACTCGCCCGTAGGTGTTCGAATTCGCCAAAAGCGCGCCCATGAGGAGCGGCGCGGCGAGCGCTGCGACATTCCATGCGGTAAGGAAAAGCGTGCGGACGCGGCCGGTCGTCCCTTCTTCGAGAACGGTCGCCTCGAGGAGCAGGTCAAGCTCATAGGAGAGGAGGGGTTGGATTGCGATGCTGACGGCGATGAAGAACGCGCCGGCGATAGCGCCGGGTGCCGCCGCAAGCGCGAAGAGCGTGATCATCTCCGCAAGCGCGAAGAGGAGCGCAAGCTGCTGCGCCCCGTACCGGGCGACCAGATGCGGGAGGAAGGGGAAACAGACGACGGCGATGAGCGCCCCGCCGGCAATGACGAACCCGGCGTATGCTCCCGGCATGAACGAGGAGAGATACGGAAGCATGATATAGACGATGAGGGTCGCAAAAAGCGAAAAAAAGAAGTTCCCGACGGAGAGGATGACCCGCGGATGCATGAGTCCGATGATATCACGCGCAAAATCCGGCCCTCCAAGGAGGAGGAGGGCCGGATTATCGGCGGGCGAGCTAAAGGGTATCCCGCCTTCCTTTTGCGAGCGGGCGCAGGCAGGGAACCCTGCAGACGAAGCTTACATCCCGATCAATACGGGGATCACCATCGGGGCTTTGTTGGTGCGGGTGAAGAGGAAGCCGGCCACGACGTCGGTGAGCGTGTTCTTCACGTAGTCGAGATCGACAGGGTTCATGTTGCGGGTCGAATCCTCGATCGTCTTCTTGATCAGGATACGCGCTTCGTTCAGGAGCGTCTGCGACTCGCGCAGGTAGACAAAGCCGCGGCTGATGATGTCCGGCGACTTGCGCAGCTTGCCGGTCTTCAGGTTCACACTCGCGATGATGACGAACATGCCGTCCTTGGCGAGCGACTGACGGTCGCGTATGACGACTTCCTGCATGTCTCCGATCGTGAACCCGTCGACCACCATGGGCGAGGACGGCACCTTCTGCTTATGCACGTTCAGGCGTTCGCCGTCTTCGATGTCGATGACCGTGCCGTTGTCGGCGATGATGATGTTCTCGCGCGGGAAACCGGACTGTTCCACCGCTTTCGCGTGGCAGGTAGTCATCGAGCGGTAGCCGTACCCCGGCATGAAGAATGTCGGGTGCACGTGCTGATTGATCCAGACGAGCTCGCCCGTATTGCCGTGCCCGGTCGAGTGCACGTCGCTCGAACGGTAATGGATAAGCGTCACGCCGTGGCGATAGAGGTTGTCTTTCAGTTTCTGTACGGCTATCTCGTTGCCCGGGATGACCGATGAGGAGAGCACGATCGTGTCGCGTTCGTTCAAGGTGATGTACTTGTGTTGTCCGGTCGCGATACGCATGAGGCCGGCGAATTCCTCGCCCTGCGCGCCGGTCGAAAGGATGACGATCTTGTCGGGCGGGTAATTGCCGATGTCCTGCGCGAGGATGAAGGCATCCTTGTTGACCTTGAGGAGACCGGTCTTTTCGGCTATCTCGAGATTGGTCTTTATCGAACGGCCCTCGAGGACTATCTTCTTGTTGTACTTCTCCGCGGCTTCCATGATGTGGATCATGCGTTCGAACTGCGACGCGAAGGTTCCGATGATAAGGCGTCCGGAGACGGTCTTGATGATATCCGCGAGCGTCTGGATGACGCGCGCCTCGGGAATGGAAAAGCCGTCTTTCTCCGCGTTGGTCGAGTCGGCGACGAAGAAGATATTCTTGTCTTTGCCGATCTCGCCCCAGATCTTCTCTTCGTGCGCGGAAGGGGTAGTGCCGTCATGGTCGAGCTTCAAGTCGCCCGAGATCACGACGTTGCCCTGCGGCGTCTCCACCGAAGCGCCCATCGAATCGGGGATCGAGTGCGTGACGGGAAAGAATTTCACGCGCGTGGAACCGATCGTCACGGTCTGGCCGACTTCGACGACGACCATTTCAGGTTTCGGCACGTCCGGATATTCTTCCTGGCGACGCGCGATCATCACCGAGGTGAGGTTCTGCGTATAGATGGGCGGGGTGCCGAAACGCGGCAGGATGAAAGGGATGCCGCCAATGTGGTCGAGGTGGCCGTGCGTGATGACGACGCCTTTCACGCGGCTCGCGTTCTTCTCGAGATATTTCGTGTTCGGGAGGATGTAGTCGACGCCCGGAGAAGAGTCTTCGGAGACGAACTGGAAGCCCGCGTCGAAGACGATGATGTCGCCCGTCGCGCCCACTTCCACCGCGAGCATGTTGCGGCCTACTTCCTCCACGCCTCCGAGCGGAATGATGCGGACGGCAGTCGGCCCCGCCGGCTCGGGGAAGTAGTCGGCGGGACGTCCCGCGCGTGCCGGCGTCGCCATCGGACGGCGCAGGATCCTTTGGATGCGCCGCGAAGCGCTGCCGGGGCGCGCCATCGGACGCCGTGGAGAACGGTTGCCGCGCCCGAAGCGTTTCGGGGCGGGTGCGGAATTTTGTCGTGCTTCCTGTTCCGGTTTCGGAGCAGGAGCCGGTGCTGGTGCTGGATTCATATACGGTTAGTGAATTACTCGGGCTTGCAAAATG
>JAJXUQ010000023.1:0-5104 GCA_021782685.1 bacterium | reverse complement strand
GGGACCGGCACCTGCTTGACGCTTCCGCCCGGCGGCACGGGCCCCATGATCGCAGTCGCGTAGCCGCCGAGCACCGTAGTGACGATGGCGTGCCGATCGAGGGCGAGCGAGAGCGCTTTGCGTACTTCCGCGCGCGCATAAACCGGATTCTCGTTCGGATTCCAGAATACGCCGAAGATGCGCGCGTACGGAGCGGTCAGCGCCCCTTTCGTGCTTACGCCATACGCGCTCTCGACAGCGCCGCTCGCAAGCGCATTCGCAAGGTCTTCGGTGCGCGAATAGAAGTTGAAGCGGATACCGTCGAGATAGGGCCGGCCGGATACATAATACGGGTTTTCCGAGAGCGATACGCTCTGGATGAGTCCGGACGCGTCGCGCGAAACGCTCGCTACCTTGAAAGGTCCCGCACCGACCGGATTCGTCTCAAGATTGGAGAAGGGGAATTCCTCGTTCGAGATGTTCTGCCAGAGCTGTGCAGGGAGGATGCCGAGCGTCGTGAGCTCAAGGAAGGGCGCGTACGGTTTCGAGAGAGTGAAACGCACGGTGCGCTGATCTACGACCGTAACGTTCACGCCGGACCAGTCCGCATACTCGGGGCTCTTGAGCGCGGGATCCTGCGCTTTCTGGACCGTAAAAGCGACATCGCTTGCCGTGACAGGCGTGCCATCGGAAAACTTCGCATCCTTGCGCAAGACGAAGGTGTAAGTCTTGCCGTCAGCGGATACGCTATAGTTCTCTGCGAGCACGGGAACGAGCGTTCCGGTCCCCGAAAGGCCCATGAGTCCCGCGTAGGTGAGCGCGGAAAGATCCCGATCGGCGTCGCTGATGGCAAGGAGCGGATTTATGAATCGCGGACTCCCGACTTCTCCCTCGACAAGGGTGCCTCCATAGGCGGGGACCTTCACGAGGAGCGTCCGCTCGAGCGCATATACGCTCGAAAAAGCGGCGATACCGACGAGAAGAGCGAGCACGTAAAACACAGCCCTGTCTCCCGGGGAAAGGGAGCGGACGTGTCCTCCGAAGCGTTCAATCGCTAAGATGGTGCGTGTTCGCGTGAACTGTCCCCGCCAGGGCGTAGCATTCTCGCGAGAACCATCTTCCCGGATCATAATCCCGACAGAAGGAAGTTCGCTATCGCCGCAAGCACGAGGAGAACCGCGATACCAATCGTTGCGTTGAACAAAAACTTCTCGGCGCCCCTGCGCTTATAAAAGGTTGATGCGAAATTATCGCCTCCGAAGGCTCCGCCCAAGGTTGCGCCGCGCTGTTGGAGCACGATGCCAACGATGAGGAGTATTGAGAGGATGATTTCCGCATACGGTAGTGCCGATACGAGTGCCTCCATCTGTGCCGTATACCTTACCATAGGCGGCGGGCGGGCACAACTTGCTTGTGGACTGTAGTTTCTCTATACTCGCAGGACAAGTGCGGAATTATTCGTTTATATATCAAGAACGGCATGACAAAGAAACTTTCACTCGTTCCGCTCGGCGATCGCGTTGTGGTGAAGCCTTCGGAGAAGGAGGGCGAGAAGACGCTCGCGTCAGGCATTATCATTCCCGAGACGGTAGACCGGGAGAAGCCGGCCAAGGGAGAGGTGGTCGCGGTCGGCCCGGGCAAGTATGAAGACGGCAAGCGCATCCCGCTCCAGGTGAAGGAGGGCGACACGGTTCTCTTTTCGAAATATGGCTATGACGAGGTGAAGGTCGAGGGGCAGGAATATTACATCCTCTCGGAATCCAACATTCTCGGAATCTTGAAGTAATTATTCGCGAACGAAACGGTATAATCCATTCCTTACAATATGGCGAAACAAATTCTTTTCTCGGAAGACGCGCGGAAGAGCCTTGCGAAAGGCATTGCGCAGGCTGCGCGCGCGGTGAAGGTAACGCTCGGTCCCAAGGGGCGCAATGTCGTGCTCGAGAAGAGCTACGGCGGTCCGCGCATCACGAACGACGGCGTCTCGATAGCGAAAGAGATCTCCCTCAAGGACAGGTTCGAGAACATGGGGGCGGAAATAGTGAAGGAGGTGGCGAGCAAGACCAACGACACCGCCGGAGACGGCACTACGACCTCGGTCGTGCTGTTTGAGGCGCTCGTCGAAGAAGGGCTCTCGCGCGTCATGAAGGGCGCAAACGCGATGATGATCCGGAACGGCATGGAAAAGGCGAAGGCCGCCGCGCTTGCGGAGCTCAAGAAGATGGCGAAGCCGGTCAGCGGAAAGGCGGAGGTGAAGCAAGTCGCTTCGATCTCGGCGGAGTCCGAAGTACTCGGCTCTATCATCGCCGAAGCGGTGGAGAAGGTCGGGACGAGCGGCGTGGTCACGGTCGAGGAGTCGCAGGGAACCGAGCTGTCGTACGATATCGTGGAAGGCCTCCAGCTGGACAAGGGGTACGTCTCGCCGTACATGGTCACGAACCCCGAGCGCATGGAAGCCGAAATGAGGGATGCCCTCATCCTTCTTACCGATAAGAAGATCGGCAACGTGCAAGAGATCCTGCCGCTCCTTGAGAAGGTCGCGCAGTCGGGGAAGAAGGAGCTCGTCATCGTCGCCGACGACATCGAAGGCGACGCGCTCGCGACCTTCGTGGTCAATAAGCTACGTGGCGCTTTCAGCGTGCTTGCCGTGAAGGCGCCGGGCTACGGCGATCGGAAGAAGGAGCTGCTCGCAGACATCGCTACCGTGGTCGGCGGGCAGGTCATATCGGACGAGGTCGGCATAAAATTCGAAAACGCGACGCTCGGCATGCTCGGCAGGGCCGCGCGCGTAGTGGCGACCAAGGACTCGACTACCATCGTCGGCGGCAAGGGCAAAAAGGCGGATATCGCCGCGCGCGTTGCCCAGCTCACCGCACAGGCGGAACTCACCGAATCGAAGTTCGATAAGGAAAAGTTCGCGGAGCGTATCGCGAAGCTTTCCGGCGGCGTCGCGGTCATTTCAGTCGGCGCCGCAACCGAAACCGAGATGAAGTACCTGAAAGACAAGATAGACGATGCCGTGAAAGCGACGAAAGCCTCTATCGAGGAAGGTATCGTTCCCGGCGGCGGCACGACGCTCGCGAAGATAGCGAAGAAACTTGCCGCACACGACGGGAAGATGGGTGCCGACGAAAAGGCGGGATTCGCCATTGTCGTGAAGGCGCTCGAGATACCGCTCGCGCAGATAGCCATCAATGCCGGCAAGGATGACGCCTCGGTCATCGTCTCGAAGGTGCAATCGGGGAAGGCGAATGCCGGCTACAACGCGCTTACGGACGAGGTCGTTGACGACATGCTCGCCGCGGGTATCGTCGATCCGGCGAAGATGCCGCGCATGGCGCTTGAAAACGCCATTTCCGCCGCGGCGATCCTTCTCACCACCGAAGCGGCGATAGCCGACATTCCGGAACCGAAGAAAGATATGCCGCAGGGGAGCGACATGGGCGGGATGGGATTCTAAGCAGCAAATTGCTCGGATATGAAAATACCGCGACGCGCTCCGCGTCGCGGTATTTTCATTTTTCCGGCGTCTCGTTGTAGCTTACGACCTCCCAACCGCGCGTTTTCGAAAACAGCTTCCACGGATGAAATTCGCAGATGGTGACGTTCGCGTTGTCCGAAGCGTTAAAGAACGAGAGCTTCGCGTAATCAGCGGCATGCAGGCGTTTGCGGTAGAGCAGGTAGCCGACGAACATCTTGAGAAAGAGGCCGTGCGTGACGACGCATACCTCGCGGGCATGCTGGTAGGAAAGGAATGCCAATGCGCGGCGCGCCCGTTTCTTCAGGTCGTTGAAATTCTCTTCGTCCGAATAGCGGTACGCGTCATCGTGGTATGCCCGGTCCATCTGGTCGACGATACGGGCGACGTCGGGATTGTCGCCGCGCTTGCCGATTATCTCGCTCGGATTCCGGCGCTCCTCGAAGAGTTTCGAATAGATTATGGGGACGTTAAGGTACTGGTCGATGATTCCCGCGGTTTCCCGCGCGCGCTCATATGGGCTCGCGATTATGCGTTTTACCGCGAAGCGCGCAAGATAGCGGCCGACGCGCGCCGCCTGCCGCCTGCCGCCTTCGGAGAGTCCGCCGTCCGCGCCCTGGCGGATGTTGCTCGCGTTCAGTATCGTTTCGCCATGGCGCACGAGATAGAAACGCCGTGGCCGCATGAGCAACAGGATCGGGATAGCGACGACGACCGCGAACAGGACGGCAAAAAGCGGCCTGAGCTCGGAAAGGATGATAGGGAGCGGCAGCATGACCTTCGCAGTATAACCGACGTGCTACACTTATAGGTAGTCTTCTCACTATTTTTGCATGAACGGCAAATCACTTATCTGGGGCGGGATGATAGTCGGATCGACCGTCGGCAGCATTCTGCCGTATTTTTGGAATGGCGACTTCTTTTCTTATACGTTGTGGAGCGCGATCGGCGGATTCGCGGGTATCTATATAGGGTTCAAGCTCGCGAAAGCGACGGGCGCGCTCTAAAATACAGAGACAGAAGATTAGTTAAAAGTCTTCCACGATCTGAATCTCTTTCTTCTGAATCACATCACCTTCACCGAAAATAAAACTGGCTCTCACCAACTTGCCAGATAATACTTCTGGAATCCAAAACTCATCATCTGGCCACATGGTATCAAAAGGTATTTCTTGATTGGTAAACCATTGCGGTTTCATTTCATCGCTCTCGCTCGGCTCCCCGTCCCAAATTTCAGAAAAATAAACATGGACCTTTTGATTCCATGCTGGATTATGCGGAAAGTAAAATGATAATTCCGCGCATTTATCAATGTGTTTAATTTTTACCCCGATTTCTTCTTGCGCTTCTCGCACTGCCGCACTGCCTATGGACTCATCTTTTTCAACTTTACCGCCAACGCCATTCCAACGATTCACGCCGAACCCCCGTTTTTTCATAGCCAAACAGATCTCCGATTTTTCTTGAGACTTTCTAATCAAAAAGACAAGTGTCGCGTCTCTTAATTTTTCTTTACTTTCAAAATCCGGTCCAAATTTTTCCATAATTAAGGTTGTTTCTTGCTCATTTTCTTTTCCAAAACTCCTGGCGGAGACGGTGGGATTTGAACCCACGAGAGGATTTCTCCCCTGCCTCATTAGCAGCGAG
>JAJXUQ010000022.1 GCA_021782685.1 bacterium | reverse complement strand
GTCTCTAAACGGTACTCGGAAGCCGGATAACGTAACCCGGTGGCGCTCGAGAGCCACATATGAGCTCTCGAGCGGGACAGGATAGGCGGAACAAAAGAGCACATATCTTTTCTTTTCACACACGACAGAAAACGCCCCTCAAGGGGGCGTTTTCTGTCGTAGATGGAAACCGAGGAGATTCTTTGCTACTATCCACGCAGGCGCGCGTAGCTCAGTTGGTAGAGCACCCGACTGATACTCGGGCGGTCGTAAGTTCGACTCTTACCGCGCGCACACAAGAACAAAAACAGAATCGAGGCGTCAAATCGACTTATACCCATACGGTGTCCCGTAGGGGATTGCGCTCGGTTATACTAGGTCCTATATGCGGGACACACTCATCATCATCGGCCTGACGTTCGTCGCGGCCATCATCGGCGTGTACATCCTCTTCACCGGCAACGGCGGCCTGTCGAGCGCATCGCTTGCGACCGGAGAGAATAACAACGCTGCCGCGGTCGCCATACCGTTTACCAAGCTTGCACAGGGCGAGCAGTCAAGCGTCTCGTCGCGCGTTAATTACATCATCACCTCGAAGAGCCAGCTCGAAGAGCTCTGGAAGATGCTTCGCGCAAGCGGACAGATGCCGAGCGTCGACTTCGCGACAAGCAGCGTCATCGCCGTCTTTGCCGGGGAAGAACCGACCGCCGGCTATGCTATCGCGGTCTCGAAGGTTACGGACGGAGAGGTGCGTGCGGTTACCATCACGATAACGACGCCCGCAAGCGCTTGTCCAGCGGCGCGTTCGGTGACTGCGCCGTATCAAGTCGTAGAAGTGCCGAAAAGCCCGCTCTCGCTTACGCACGAGGATCAGACCAAGACCGCCGGCTGTCCTCAAAATCCGTAACCGGACGGGTGCTTCATGCGTGCGGGTGTGTTAGGGTTGCGCAATGGATGCCTCGGCGTATTTCCGCGGGAAGAGTATCACCGTCATGGGCCTCGGCCTTCTCGGCCGCGGCGTCGGGGATGCGCGCTACCTCGCCGAATCCGGTGCCGAACTCATCGTCACCGACCTGAAGAGCCGCGAGGAGCTTGCCGAGTCGGTAGCGCAGCTCGAGTCATTCCGGAATATCCGTTTCGTCCTCGGCGAGCACCGGCTTGAAGATTTTACCGATCGAGACCTTATCCTCAAGGCGGCCGGCGTGCCGCTCGATTCTCCTTATGTCGCGGAAGCGAAGGAGAATGACATACCCGTGCGCATGAGCGCGGATCTCTTTGCCGAGCTTTCCGGCGTGCCGGTCATCGGCATAACAGGGACGCGCGGCAAGTCGACCGTGGCGCATATGACATACGCCATCCTCAAGGCGGCAGGGAAGCCCGTGCTTCTCGGCGGAAACGTCCGCGGCGTCTCGACGCTCGCGCTGCTCTCCGAAGTTACCCCGGAGCACGTCGCCGTGCTCGAGCTCGACTCATGGCAATGCCAAGGATGGGGCGAAGCGAAGATGAGCCCGCATATCGCCGTCTTCACGACATTCTATCCGGACCACCTCAACTACTATAAAGACGATCTCGCCGCCTATCTTGCGGACAAGGCGAATATCTTCTCCTACCAGGGAGCGGAGGACACGCTCGTCATCGGCGCGCAGTGCGCTCCGATGCTTATCGAGAAGTACGGCGACCGGATCAAGTCGAGAGTGATCGTCGCCGACGAATTCAACCTTCCTGACACCTGGATGCTGCGCATTCCGGGGCAGCATAATCGTTATAATGCCGGGCTCGCGCTCGTCGCCGCCCGCGCCCTCGGCGTCGGCGACGAGCCGAGCCGCGCGGCGCTCGGGTCGTTTACGGGCGTGCCGGGGCGGCTCGAGCTCGTCGCCGAGAAAGACGGCATCAAGTTTTACAATGACACGACCTCGACCACGCCGGTGGCGACCTTAGCCGCGCTCGCGGCGCTCGACACGGGGGCGAAGAATATCGTGCTCATCATGGGCGGCGCCGATAAGGGGATCGACATGGACGCGCTCCTTGCGCGGCTTCCTGAAGTGAAGCGGGTCGTCTTGCTCGCCGGCACGGGTACGGAGCGTATCCGCGCCTCGCTTTCCGATGCGCCGGTCTTTGACGATCTGTCGCGCGCGGTCGCCGACGCGTTTGCGAGCGCGGAAGCGGGGGATACGATCGTGTTCTCTCCCGCTTTCGCATCGTTCGGCATGTTCAAGAACGAATACGATCGCGGCGACCGGTTCGTCGCTCTCGTGCGAGCGCTATGAAGACCGGCGACCGCATCATGAAAAAGGCATACTGCATCGGCATCGGCGGCATCGGGATGTCGGCGCTCGCGCAGTATCTCAAAGAGCATGGCGTTGCCGTGCTCGGCTCGGATAGGGAGAAGGGCCCGATAACGGAGCTGCTTGAGCGGAAGGGGATCGTCGTCATGACCCCGCAACGCGCTGAAAACGTCCCCGAAGACGCGGATGCGGTCGTGTACAGCGACGCCGTGCCCGAGGACAACCCGGAGCGCGCGCGAGCGAGCGCGCTCGGCATCCCGCAGAGTTCCTATTTCGAGATGCTCGGGAAAGTATCCGTGGGGAAGCGGACGATCGCGGTCGCGGGGACGCACGGCAAGACGACGACGACCGGCATGCTCGCGAAGATACTCACGGACGCCGGAGCGAAACCGACGGCGATCATCGGCTCGATAGTGAAAGATTTCGGCAGCAACTACGTGTCCGGCGACCCAGACTCTTTCGTCG
Organism: bacterium; assembly: GCA_021782685.1. Classification (GTDB taxonomy): domain Bacteria; phylum Patescibacteriota; class Minisyncoccia; order Phycocordibacterales; family Phycocordibacteraceae; genus C7867-001. Next base: position 5,642 of record JAJXUQ010000022.1, on the reverse strand, counting down.
TCGAGGCATGCGAGTACCGCGACCACCTGCTCGAACTCTCGCCGGAGATACTCGTCATCACGAACCTGGAGTGGGATCATACGGATTATTTCCCGTCGCTTACGGCGCTCCAGGCCACGTTCCGGGAAGCGATCGCGCGCGTCCCCGAAGATGGCGTAATCGTGACGAACCCGCATGATGCGAATATCGCGCCGCTCCTTTCGAGCGCGCGGGCGCGTGTCGTCGACTACACGCGCGAAGAAGCGCCCGCGCTCCGGTTGCCCGGCGACTTCAATCGCGCCAATGCACGCGCCGCGCTCGCCGCGGCTCGTGCGGCGCTCCCGACGCTCTCTGCGGACGCCGCGCTCAGCGCGCTCGCCGCGTTTCTCGGCACCTGGCGTCGATTCGAATATAAAGGGAAGACGGTAAGCGGCGCGGACGTATACGATGACTATGCGCATCACCCGACCGCGGTGAGCGCGACGCTGGAGCCGCTGCGCGCGCGGACGAAAGGGAGGCTTTTCGTAGCGTTCCATCCTCACCTCTACAGCCGCACGCGCGATTTGCTCGACGGTTTCGCCGCCGCATTCGGCGCCGCCGACAAGGTCTTCCTCGCGCCGATTTATGCCGCACGCGAAAAGGATGACGGCTCGGTATCGAGCGGCCTCCTCGCCGAACGCATCCGGGCGAACGGCGTCGACGCGCTCGCCCTCGATTCGTTCGACGCACTCGCCGCGGAACTCGCAAAAGCGGGTCCGGAAGACGTCATCGTCACGATGGGCGCGGGCGACATCTACAAGGTCGCCGACCGGCTGGTTGCGGCGGGCGCACAAAAATAAAAGCGACTTCCTGATGGAAGTCGCTAGGATGTTGTTGTTATCTGTTCGTCAAGTATTGCGCTTGACGAGGATGAGATTCCGCCTGCGCGGGTCTTTTTCATCGCGCGTGTGCGCGAGGCCGAGGCACTCGTCAAGCGACAGCGTTGCCAGCAGGTCGCGGACACCCGCTTGGCGCGCCTGTTCCACGAACACCGCTTCGAGGTTGAGGAACATGCTCTCGCTGGTTTCGCGGACCATGCAGTTTTCCCATCGGTCGTCGACGAACGCGGCAAGCGCGCGATTGTACGCGCCATACTGCGGGTGATCGAACCGGTGTTCGAACGATCTCGTCGGGATCGAGAAGTACATGCGCATGCTGATCTCGACGGCGCGTGTCCCTTGCTTCCTGAACGCATCGACGATGGCATCGACGACGCTCAAGTGCTTCCGCGTGGGGGCGCCCATGACGGCGGCGCGTTCGATGAGCGAATCGCGTCCGGCATGTGCGACGACCATCTTCTTTCCGGCGACCGCGATGATGACCGGACAGCCTGCGGCGCTCATCGCGAACGCGTCTCCTCGCTGAATGAAGACGCCGTCCACGGGAGCGTTACGATTCCGATACAAGGAAACGCCTTCCCCTAACCGGATGCGTTCCTTCAGTAGTGCCGTATCGGCGACGATGGCGCTTGCGGGAATGACGTGCGGAGCGTATACCCGGCTCGCCTCCATGACCTGGAATGTCTCCTGAAGCGCCTCAGCGAGCTTGGTGAGGCCGTACTGGGTGCACGCATCTTGCTGGGTCTGTATCGGTTGCAAAGACCAGTTCGCGAGGCCGTACAGCCTTCCGGCGTCCTCGGGGCTCAGTGCCAGTATCTTCACTTCCGATTGTCCTACTTCACACGGGTTGCACATGAACATGTCAGCCTCCTTGCGGTTGAGAAAGTCCTTCTAGGTAAGGAATGTACAGCATTATTTTCATAAGTCAATGTCAGTGTCAGAGCCGCGCGGCGTGTGCGGGAAGCCGGAAGGTAGTAGAGTGTCTTTATGGGGACACTGTCGATCGTCGCGACGCCGATTGGAAATCTTAGCGATATCACGCTCCGCGCTCTCGAGACGCTGAAAGGATGCGATGTCATCTATGCCGAAGACACGCGCGTCATTGCAAAGCTGCTTGCGCGGTACGAGATAAAGAAACCGCTCCAGCGGCTTGACGCGGTGACAGAACTGAAGAAAGCGGAAGATGTCATCGGGCGGCTCGAGGAAGGGGAGCGCGTTGTCTTCGTAAGCGACGCGGGCACGCCGGGCATCTCTGACCCGGGCACGCGGCTCGTAGCTTCCGTGCGCGCACGGCTGCCGGCGGCGACGATCGAGGCGATACCGGGACCCTCGGCGCTCACGGCCGCGCTTTCCATCGCGGGTATGGATACGAGCAGCTTCATCTTCCTCGGGTTCCTGCCGCACAAGAAAGGGCGACAGACCGCGTTGAAGGAAATCGCGAAGAGCGAGGTCCCGGTCGTGCTCTATGAATCGCCGCACCGCGTCGTCAAACTCTTGAAGGAGCTAGAGTCTCTCCGGGTATCCCGGGTTACTATTGCCCGCGAGCTTACCAAGATCCACGAAGAGACGATTACCGGCACCCCGTCGGAAGTCGGTGCGCGTTTCTCCGCGCAGCCGGAGACCGTGCGCGGAGAATTTGTCGTCATCATAGCTCCCTGATATACTCCTCTCATGTCCCGCGCGAGCACTATCATCCTTATCGGTGCGTTGATCCTCGTTACTCCCTTCTCCGGATTCCCCTCCTCGCTTCGCGAACTGTTCACGCTCGTCCTCGGCGCGTGCGTCCTCGGCATCGGAATCTCGCTGCGCACACGCGAAACACGCCCTGTTGCGCCGTCTGTGCCCGTTGCAGAACCGGCAACACCCGAGACGCCGCTCCCTCCGCACGAGATCTCTCCTATATAACATATAAAGCATAACGTTCTCGACAAGCGCGTGGCGACGAACCGGTACGTCGCGCGCGTCTTTGCTATACTTATTTGTGATGGAGAATCCGGAGCGCGTCACGTATTTCGCGGCAACCGATTCGCGCGGGAAGCGGGTCCCTTTCGGCATCAAGGCGAAAGACCGCGATCGCCACATGTACGTCATCGGCAAGACCGGCATGGGCAAATCGACCCTGCTTGAGAACATGGCTATCCAAGACCTGCGGAATCGCGAAGGGCTCGCCTTCATCGACCCGCATGGCGGCACAGTCGAGCGGCTCCTAGACTACATTCCCGAAGAGCGCGTCAAAGACGTCGTCTATTTTGCGCCGTTTGATATGGAACACCCTATCGCGTTCAACGTGATGGAGGACGTGGGCTACGACAAGCGCCACCTCGTCGTTTCCGGTCTCATGGCGACCTTCAAGAAGATATGGGAAGACGCGTGGAGCGCCCGCATGGAGTACATACTCACCAACACGCTCCTCGCGCTCCTCGAGTATCCGGACGCGACCCTGCTCGGCGTCAACCGCATGTACACCGACAAAGCGTACCGGCAGAAGGTCGTCGATAACGTGAAGGACCCGGTCGTGAAGGATTTCTGGACGAAAGAGTTCGCCAATTACGGCGATCGTTATACGCAGGAAGCGACACCCGCCATACAGAACAAGATCGGCCAATTCACCGGCAATCCGCTCATTCGGAACATAATCGGCCAACCGAAATCATCCTTCGACATCCGTACGATGATGGATGAAAAGAAGATACTCATCATCAATCTCTCGAAGGGACTCGTTGGGGAGACCAACATGCGCCTCCTGGGCTCGATGCTCACGACGCGCATCTTCCTCGCGGCGATGAGCCGCGCCGACCTCTCCGCCGACAAGCTTGCGCGGCTGCCGCACTTCTATTTCTACGTCGACGAGTTCCAGAACTTCGCGAACGAGACGTTCGCCGAGATCCTCTCCGAAGCACGCAAATACAAATTGAATCTCGTCATCGCGCACCAGTACATCGAGCAGATGGAAGAGCCAGTACGCGACGCGGTCTTCGGCAACGTCGGCACCACGGTTGTGTTCCGCGTGGGGCCGTTCGATGCCGAAGTGCTGGAGACGATCTTCCTACCGAAATTCACGAAAGAGGACATCGTGAGCCTCGACCGACGGCAGGTATACCTCACACTCATGATAGACGGCGTCGGATCGGCGCCCTTCTCTGCCGTAACAATTCCGCCCATAGAACCGCCCGCGGTCTCGCATCGGGAGGAGGTTATCGCCGCTTCGCGCGCGCAATTCACCGCCCCGCGCGTCGGCGTCGAGAACGCGATCATAGAAGAGCTGGCGGAAAGCGCCGCTTCCGAGGTTCCACGCGATGCGCGCATGGGACGCAAATCCCCGGTTCGCCCACTCTCTTCCCATGCGCCGAGCACCGAACGCCCGCCGATCCAGGAGCCGCCTCGTCCGTCATCTGCACCGGCGCGCCGAGCGCCCGCCCGCCGTACTGAGGAGGCGGGAAAGAGCGTCGACGATCTGAAATCGATCCTGCGTACCATGACCGCGAAAAGCGGCGCAGAGACAGAGAGAAAGCAGCTGCGGCATCAGGACTCGCTCAAGGGCGCCTTGAGCGCCGTCCTCACAAAGGGCGGTCAGGCGCCTGCGCAGCCGCCGACGCCGCCTCTGTCGCCCCCGCCCGTTCCGGAAGCGCAAGAGAAACGGCCGTTCGAGATTCCCGAGACCGAGCTGCGGAAGGTGCTCAAGGGAGAAACATAATCCCCATGCGCGCTCTCGGCTTGCTCGCTCTCGCTCTCTTCCTTCCCGTGCTCGCGCACGGGGCGGCCGCGCTCGTGAACATCAACACCGCCGACGCGGCGCTCCTCGATACGCTTCCCGGCATCGGGCTGGCGAAGGCGGACGCGATCATCAAGTATCGCGAGGAGCACGGCGCGTTCGCGCGCATCGAAGACATCCAGAACGTAAGCGGCATCGGCTCCGGCAGTACATATGCGAAAATCGCGCCGCTCATCACGGTGGGCGCGAGCGGCGCGACGGCGGACGCATCAGGTATCGCCCTTGCCGCGGAGCCGGCAGCGCAGAGCACGCAGGCTCCTTCGGCGCGAGCGTCTACCTATGTGCCGCCGCCTTCCGTGCTTACGGTGGACGCGGGAGCCGACCGGGAAGCGTTCCTTGAAGTGCCGCTGCGCCTTTCGGCGCACGCGGTGATGAAGAACGGCGCGGTCGACTCTTCGGCGCGTATCGCCTGGAGCTTCGGCGACGGTTCCACAGGGGAGGGGAGCGTTACGGAGAAGACCTATCGCTATGCCGGCACGTACCTCGTGAAAGTGACGGCAACCGACGGCACAACAAGCGCGGAAAATGAATTCACTGTCGTCGCGAAGCCGGCGCTCGTGCGCATCGCTTCCGTTTCGGGCGCCGGCATTACGATAGCGAACGACTCGAGCGAGCGTCTCGATCTCTCCCTCTGGCGGCTCTCCGCCGGCACGGGCTTCTTCCGCATCCCGAACGGGACGGTTCTTTTGCCGGAAGCGAATGTTCTCTTCCCCACAAGCGTCACCAATCTGCCCGTAGCGCTTGAGGCGGCGCTCGCGTATCCTGACGGCGTGATCGCCGCCCGTTACCCGTCACCCGTGCCTGCGGTGCCTCTCGCGGATATGCAACTTTCCGCATCGACGACGGGTTCCAGTTCAGAGCAGACGGCCGAGCAGCTCGCCGTGCACGGTGAGGCGTCGCCTGCGCGAAGTCAAGGGAGCATAAGCAACACGGCACATGAGAATCAAGCAGTAATCGCCCCCGCGGCGGCGATCGGACTCGCCGCCGCGGGGGCGGCTATTCCGTCTCCGGAC
>JAJXUQ010000021.1 GCA_021782685.1 bacterium | reverse complement strand
AAAAGCATCATCGTGTACGGCTATTGGAATCAGACGACGCTCGTCATCGCGCGCGACACGGCGGCATTCACCGAGATACTGCAGCGGCTCGCGACCTCGCGCGCGCAATAATCTGGTATCATCCCCGCATGAAGACCGAACATTTCAAGGAAAGGCTCCTCGCGGAGAAGGAGAAGCTCGAATCGGAGATGGGGAGCGTCGGGCGCAGAAACCCGGCGGTTCCGAACGATTGGGAATCGGTCCCGTCTGAAACGGGCGCCGAACCGGATCTTATCGACCAGGCGGATGTCATCGCCAGTCGGGAAAATAACGCGGCGATTCTCGCCGATCTCGAGGCGCGGTACGACACCGTGCTCGAGGCGCTTTCAAGGATAGGAAGCGGTACGTATGGGAAATGTGAAGTGTGCGGTGCGGAAATAGAGGAAGCGCGCCTTGCTGCTGACCCGACCAGCGCGACCTGTACCACGCATCGGTAACGCATCGCTCATGCCCGCCGCGTTCTCGAAGCCCGCATCGAGACAGAATCTCCCTCCCGACCCCGTCGCGGCGTCGAAGCACGGATATGCCAAAACGCTCGCCGCACAACCGGTCGGGTCGGGCGCGGAAATAGTCAGCGTCGAAGCTGACCTTACGCGCGGGCTGCATGCTTTCTCGGTCGTCGGGCTTGCCGACAAGGCTGTCGAGGAAGCGCGCGACAGGATCAGCGCGGCGATACGCCATTCCGGCTATAAGCCTCCCAAGCAGCAGAACAAGCGCATCGTCCTCTCCCTTTCGCCCGCAGACCTGAAAAAAGAAGGTTCGCACTACGATCTCGCGCTCGCGCTCGCATACCTTATCGCCGCCGGCGACCTCGTGCCGCCTGTCGAAGAGATGCTGTGCATCGGCGAACTCGCACTCGACGGTGCCATTCGGGCGGTACGAGGCGTCCTGCCGCAGGTGCTCGCCGCGAAACGGCGCGGCATCAAAGCGGTGTTCGTCCCTCCCGGCAATGCTCGTGAGGCGCTTCTGGCCGAGGGCATCGCCCTCTATGCGCCCGAGTCGCTCGCCGACCTCCTGCGGCATTTGAAAGGCGAGAGGCCGTTGCCGCGCCTCGTGCGCGGCCGCCAGGTTGTGCCGCCGCCCGTCGCTGTCGATCTGCGGGACATAAAAGGGCAGGAGAGCGCCAAGCGCGCGCTCGAGATAGCGGCTGCCGGTCGGCACAACATCGTCTTATACGGGCCGCCAGGCACCGGCAAGACCATGCTTGCCCGCGCGCTCGCCGGGATTCTCCCGCCCCTCACCGACGACGAAATGCTCGAAGTAACCGCGATTCACTCCACTGCGGGGCTTCTCGGAGAAGGCGAGGCGGTCTATTGGCCGCCTTTCCGCTCTCCGCACCACTCGGTCTCTCATGTGGCGATCGTCGGCGGCGGCGCATTCCCCAGAGCGGGCGAGGTGACGCTCGCGCACAAGGGCGTCCTGTTCCTCGATGAATTTCCCGAATTCGAATCCCGTTCGCTCGAGGCGCTGCGCCAGCCGCTTGAGGACCGCATCGTCACCATCTCGCGCGCACGGGCGACCGTTACTTTCCCTGCCGACTGCATGATCGTCGCGGCGATGAACCCCGCCGATACCATCTCAAGCGACGCGCAGGTCGCGCACCGCGCCGCCGCGAAACAGGCGCGCCGCATCTCGCGCCCGATTGTCGACCGGCTCGATCTTTGGATCGAGGCGCCGCTCGTTCCGCATGAAACTCTCGCGCGGCTTGCGGACGGCGAATCTTCCGCGCAGGTGCGCGCGCGAGTCGTCGCCGCGCGCGGGCTTTCCGAAAAGCGCTCCGGCAGGAGCGGAGCGGCGAATGCCGCGCTCTCGGGACGCGAACTCGACGAGAAAAGCGGCTTCACTCCTTCCGCTAAGGAAGCGCTTGCAAGCGCCGCGACGCGGCTGCGCCTCTCGCCGCGCAGCTATCATCGCACGATGCGCGTCGTGCGTACCATCGCTGACCTTGCGGGCGCGGCGTCGGTGACGCCCGCCTTCGTGCATGAAGCGTTACAGTACCGGCCGCGCGGCCTGTTCGGATTCGACTAGCGTCCTATTGCGGCGAACAAACGCTCCCGACCGCGCAGTATGCAAAGGGATTTTTCGCGCCGCGAACTTCGAAATGGAGGTGCGGGCCGGTCGCCATGCCGGTCGTGCCGACGTACCCGATGATCTGCCCGCCCGCGACCGCCTGCCCGCTCGCGACGATCGCGTGCGTCATGTGCGCATAGAGCGTCTGGGTGCCGTTGCTGTGCGTGATGACGACATAGTTGCCATATCCGCCGTTCCATGCGCTGTTATTGCGTACGACGATAACCGTTCCGTTCGCCGCGGCGTGGATCGGCGTGCCGCGTGCCGCGCCGATGTCAACCGCGTTCCATCCATGGATAGACTGCGTGATGATGCCTCCCGGCAAGGGGTTGCCGTAATAGCCGGTTTGCGCCGGGCCGCTGCCGCCCAGATATGGTTCGCGTATCACGTGCCGCTCGCTTACAGAGGAGCGGCGGACGGGAGTTGCGGGGACGGCGACTTCGCCGCCGGGGATGATGATCGAGGTACCGGCAGCAAGCGCGACCGCCGGGTCAAGGCCGTTGAACTCCGCTACCTCTGTCGCATCGGCGTTGTACTGCTTTGCGATCGATTTGAGCGTATCGCCCTTTGCGACCGTGTGTTCGACGCCGGAAACAGGAAGGATGACGAGCGTGTCGCCCGGATGTACGTCGCGGGCGCTTCCGAGGTTGTTCGCCCATACGATGGTATTTACCGAAACGCCGAACATCGTGGCAATCTCCGAGAGCGTATCTCCCGGACGCACTACGTAGACCGAGATCCGATCGGGCGGGGTGGTCGGCAATATGTCGGCGATGGTGCCGCTCGGGCCGGTATACGGGATGAGCGCCGAACCATCCGACGTAGCGAGCGCGAGCGGCGCGCCGATATTCGGATTGCTATTCGTCGCCGCGGCGAGTACGGGCGTCGAAGCGCTCGGGATACGCGTGTTCACCGCCGCGTCTGCATTCGTAGAAAATGGCCAGAAGGCATTTGCGTTGCTCGGCAGGAGCATGAGAAAGGACGCGACAACCGAAAATCCGGCTATCAGCTGAACTCCTTGCCTTAGCACTTGGTATATATCTCGTCTCGTGCACTCTCGCAGCGGATCGGGAAGCTGTTGATTTGAGTCGATAGGAAAGAAAGGGGATGCGGTGAGTCTGCGTACTATACAAAAATAGCTTATATACGTAGTATATAAGCTATTTCTTGAATACCTCCGTATCAGTCGATACGATGAAGTATAGATGAGACCGGCCGGTAGTCAACCGCCCTCCTCGGGGCCTGTGGAGAAGCGTTTATGCGCTATAGTCCTAGGACAATGGATTATCTTGAGGGGTTGAATGATGCACAAAGGCGCGCCGTACTCGCAAAGGACGGTCCGGTCTCGGTCCTTGCCGGTGCCGGAAGCGGGAAAACGCACGTGCTTACGACGCGCATCTATCACCTTGTCCGCGGCGGCGTCCCGCCGCGGGAGATACTTGCCGTCACCTTCACGAATAAGGCTGCACGCGAGATGCGCGAACGCGTGCGCGCGCTCCTCGGCGACGGGAAAGATGTTCCGTTCATCGCGACCTTCCATGGTCTCGGCCGTGAGCTCCTTGAGAGCTACGGTTCGGCGATAGGCATCCGGCGTTTTTTCAGCGTCTACGACCGCGATGACTCGGAGAAGGCGATCGCGGCGGCGCTCAAGGCGCTCGATATCTCGACCAAGGAGCTCTCGCCGCGCGCGGTACTCGGCCGCATCTCGCGCGCGAAAGGCGAGGGGATGCGCGCGAGCGAATTCCATGAGAAATACGGCCGTTCGAGTTTCGGCGCGCGCATCGTCGCCGAAGCGTGGCTTCACTACGAAAAGGCGCTCAAGGCGGAGAAGGCGCTCGATTTCGACGATCTCATAGCGGAACCGGTGCGGCTCCTCGAGGAGCATCCCGCTATCCGCGCTACGGCACAGGGACGGTGGCGCTACCTGCACATCGACGAGTACCAGGATACGAACAAGCTGCAGGAAAGGCTTGCCGGACTTCTCGCGGAGAAGCATAAGAATATCTTCGTCGTGGGAGACGGAGACCAGGCGATTTACGGATGGCGGGGCGCGAAGATGGAGAACATCTTGAATTTCGATAAGAAGTATCCGGAGGCCGAGACGATCGTTCTCGAACGCAATTATCGTTCGACAAAAAATCTGGTCGATGCCGCGAACGCGGTTATCGAGAAGAACAAGAATCGCAAGGAAAAGTATTCGACGACCGAGAACGGCGCGGGCGATCCTATCAGTATTCACGCCGCGCGAAGCGCCGAAGACGAGGCGCGTTGGATCGCCGCGAAGATACGGGCGCTCATACGGGACGGAGTCGCGCCGGAGGGCATCGCGATACTTTTCCGTACCAACTTCCAGTCGCGCGCGCTTGAGGAGGGCTTGCTGCGCGCGGGCATCCCCTACAAGCTTCTCGGTACGCGCTTCTTCGCGCGCAAGGAAGTGAAAGACGCGCTCGCCTGGGTGCGGCTTGCGATGGACCCGTCGCGCGAGGCCGATAGGATGCGCGCGGCCTCGTCGCCGCCGCGCGGGCTCGGCAAAGTAACGCTCGGCAAGCTCGCGGCAGGGCAGCGGGCGCTGCTTCGCGCGGGGGAGCTGGCGAAGGTCGAACAGTTCGAGCGCGTTGTTGACGAGCTCGCGCGCGCCGCGCAGACGCTCGCGTCCTCCGAGTTCGTGAAGCTCTCCATTGAAAAGAGCGGCATCCGCCGTGCGCTCCTTGAAGAGGGGAGCGAAGAAGATCGCGAGCGATTCCAGAACGTCGAGGAGCTCGTCTCGATCGCGGTGCGGCACGATGCGACGCCGGGGAAAGAGGGGATCGCGCTCTTTCTTGCCGAAGCCGCGCTCGCGAGCGACCAGGACGAGATGGATCAAGGCGAGCGGTCCGGCGTCACGCTCATGACCGTCCACGCGGCGAAAGGTCTCGAGTTCGACACGGTCTTCGTAAGCGGCATGGAGGAAGGGCTTTTTCCGCATCACGGCATGGGTTCCGAGGATGCCCGCGACGAGGAAGAGGAACGCCGGCTTTTTTATGTCGCGATGACGCGCGCGCAGAAGCGCCTCTTCCTCACCTTCGCTCATGTCCGCACTATCTACGGCAGCGAGTCCCTCACGGAACCCTCCTCGTTTCTCGCCGACATCGACCGTTCGCTCGTCGTCTATGACGGAACGGAAGGGAATGATATCTTTATATAAAATCCAGAAAGATTAATCCGTCATTCACCGGTACCGCCCATGATCCAGTACTATCTCAGCATCTTCATAGCGGGCTTCTCGCTCATGACCGTGGAGATAGTTTCATCGAGGATCGTCGCGCCGATCATCGGCTCTTCGATCTTCACCTGGACCTCGGTTATCGGGATAACCCTCCTTGGGCTCTCCCTAGGGAGTCTGGCAGGAGGAGAGATAGCCGATAGATACCTCAAGGCGTACGGGCAGAAAGTTTTGTCTTTCGCGTTTCTGGTTGCGGCATTTTTCGTATATCTCATCGTACCGCTCTCGAGAAACGTAGGCTTCATCTTGAACGAGTCGTTTTCTCTGCCCGTACTGTCCCTGCTCATATCCGGCACGCTATTTCTCCTGCCGGCGCTCTCGCTAGGGGCGCTCTCGCCGATAATTTTCAAATTGTACGTCGGGGATATAAAGAATATCGGCAAGAAATACGGGATACTTTCGAGCATCTGGTCGGTCGGGAGCATTTTCGGCGTTTTTGTAACGGGATTTTATTTCATATCCGCGATCGGCAGTTCCGGCATCATCTCTCTGGTATCCGCGGCGCTCCTACTTCTTTTCTACTTCTTCTCCCTCAAGAATCTCGGGTGGAGCTCTCCTCATTTCAGACGGGACCTCGCTTTCCTCATCGTCTTCTCCCTGCTCCTCCCCGTTACTTTTTTTTTTGAAAAAAGACCTCCGCTTCCCGCAAGCATCCTCTTCCAAAAGGAGACTGCGTACTACGATCTGCGCGTAGTCGAGTATGACCTGTTTCCGCAATATGGGAAAAACAGAATACTTTTCCTTGATGCGGATCCCAACAGCATCCAGACGGAGAAGCCTTCGAAAGAATTCTATACCGACATCTATCCGGCGTTTTCAGCCCTCTCGGATACGCTCAAGAATATATACGTCATCGGTGCCGGCGCGTACACCTTACCCATTAATCTGCGGAAGTATTATCCCGACTCGAATATAACCGTTTCAGAGATCGATCCTGAAGTCGAGAAGGTGGGCCGCGCGTATTTCGACGTGGGCAGCTATGACATAAAGACGGTGATAGGGGATGCGCGGTTAGATTTTTCTCCGGCGCGCAGCACCGGCGAAAAATACGACCTGGTGTACGGCGATGCGTACAACTCGCTCATCTCCGTACCGTGGTATCTCATGACGAAGGAATTCTTCTCGGACGTGAAAGACAGCCTGAACCCCGACGGCATTTTCGCGATCAACTTCATCGGGACGCTCCAGGGCCCGCGATCGGAGGTGTTCGGGAGCGTATACAACACCATGAAAGAAGTCTTTCCGAACGACTACATTTTCTCATTCGGGAATACCCCGGGAGAGATACAAAACATAACGATAGTCGGCGTTAAGAGCGACAACCACCTCGGTTACGATGCGCTCGTACAGAAGCTGGACAAGATCGACCCGACCCATTTCTTGTCGAGATCTCTGGTGGACAAGAGCTCGCTTGAAAACAGCGCTCTCGGGAAGGACATGGTCTTGACCGATAATTTCGCGCCCGTCGATACCATGATGGCCGGACTGCTGAACGACTATTTTCCGAAATATCTTCCGCTCTATCGCAAGATGCTACAGTAGGGCATGGTACGTGCGAAAAAGTCGCTCGGGCAGAATTTCCTGATGCACGCGCGCATTGCCGAGCGTATCGCGGACGCCGCGCATCTTACGCCGGAGGACACGGTACTTGAGATCGGCCCCGGCACCGGCATGCTCACGAGAGCGCTTCTCGAGCGGGCGGGGAAGGTGATCGCGGTCGAGGCGGATGGCGAGCTGCACGCGGAGCTCGGCGTCGCCTTCGCGGATGCTATCGCCGCCGGACGGCTTACGCTCGCGCATCGCGATATCCGCGATTTCGATCTTGACGCGCTTCCTCGCGGGTACCGCCTTGTCGCGAACATCCCATACTATCTTACCGGCGAGATCTTCCGGATGTTCCTCGGATCGGATGCCCAGCCGCGCTCGATGACGCTCCTCGTGCAGAAAGAAGTCGCCGAGCGCGTTGCGCGCTCGCGGAAAGAAAGCCTGCTCTCGCTCTCGGTAAAGGCGTATGGCGCGCCGAAGTACGAGTTCACCGTGCCGCGCGGAGCCTTCAAGCCCGCGCCGAATGTCGACTCCGCCGTGCTCTCGGTCTGCGACATTTCACGCGCGAATTTCTCTACTCCGGAAGAAGAACGGCGATTCTTTGCGTTTTTGCGAGCCGGTTTCGCGCATAAACGCAAGTTTCTCGCGAAGAATCTCAAGGAAGCCGGATTTCTTCCGCCTGAAGTTCCGGAAAAGGCGCGCGCCGAGGACCTCGCGCTTTCCGATTGGATCGCGCTTGCGCGCTCGACGCATCGTGCCGGGGAATAATGCACAGACAGTACGCATTGTCTTCTTTTTAGGAGGGGAGCGGCTGGTATACTCATAGGGTGAGCATTATGGGGAACATTCCCGGGACATGGCGTGTTATCGGCGCGACGCTTTTTTCGGCAGCGCTTGTTGTCGGCGCGTACGTGGTCGCGCGCGGCGTCGAGTCGCCCCCTGTTGCCGAAGCTTCGACGGAGACGGCGCTGCTCCAGGCTATCGCGACGAAAGACTCGAACGGTGACGGCCTTCCCGATTGGGAAAAGACGCTCTACGGCATTCCGGCGAACAGCACGACCACCGACTATTTCCATCTCGGTATGACCGACGGCCAGGCGGTCGCGCAGGGTCTCATCGTACCGAAGGCGATTGCCGATATCCCCGCAGCCGCTTCTTCTTCCCCCGCAGCCGCCGTATCTGCTGCGGATAGTTCGCTCCCGCCGCCGCCGGCGAGCGGGACCATCACTGCCGCTTTCGCGAAGAATTTCTTCATGCTCTACCTTGCGGCGAAACAGGCGAACGGGGGCGCACCGCTCTCCCAAGCGGATATGTCGAACGTCGCCCAGGAGGCGCTTCACCAGCTCGCGCAGTCGATAATGCCGGCTCCCGACTTCAAGTCGATGCGGAACATCACCGTAACGGGCTCGGGGACGGACGCCCTCAAGACCTTCGCGGCATCGGCCGAAGCGGTTTTCTTGAAAAATACGAGCGACGCGAC